>NZ_JADEXH010000109.1:0-1496 GCF_015207205.1 Sphaerospermopsis sp. LEGE 08334
ATGCTTAGGCATTTAGTGGCGGACGGGTGAGTAACGCGTGAGAATTTGGCTTCAGGTCGGGGACAACAGTTGGAAACGACTGCTAATACCGGATATGCCGGAAGGTGAAAGGCTTGCTGCCTGAAGATAAGCTCGCGTCTGATTAGCTAGTAGGAGGGGTAAAAGCCCACCTAGGCGACGATCAGTAGCTGGTCTGAGAGGATGATCAGCCACACTGGGACTGAGACACGGCCCAGACTCCTACGGGAGGCAGCAGTGGGGAATTTTCCGCAATGGGCGAAAGCCTGACGGAGCAATACCGCGTGAGGGAGGAAGGCTCTTGGGTCGTAAACCTCTTTTCTCAAGGAAGAAGAAAGTGACGGTACTTGAGGAATAAGCATCGGCTAACTCCGTGCCAGCAGCCGCGGTAATACGGAGGATGCAAGCGTTATCCGGAATGATTGGGCGTAAAGGGTCTGTAGGTGGTACTGAAAGTCTGCTGTTAAAGAATCACGCTCAACGTGATCAAAGCAGTGGAAACTACAGAACTAGAGTGCGGTAGGGGCAAAAGGAATTCCTGGTGTAGCGGTGAAATGCGTAGATATCAGGAAGAACACCGGTGGCGAAAGCGTTTTGCTAGACCGCAACTGACACTGAGGGACGAAAGCTAGGGGAGCGAATGGGATTAGATACCCCAGTAGTCCTAGCCGTAAACGATGGATACTAGGCGTGGCTTGTATCGACCCGAGCCGTGCCGGAGCTAACGCGTTAAGTATCCCGCCTGGGGAGTACGCACGCAAGTGTGAAACTCAAAGGAATTGACGGGGGCCCGCACAAGCGGTGGAGTATGTGGTTTAATTCGATGCAACGCGAAGAACCTTACCAAGACTTGACATCCTGCGAATCCTGGTGAAAGCTGGGAGTGCCTTAGGGAGCGCAGAGACAGGTGGTGCATGGCTGTCGTCAGCTCGTGTCGTGAGATGTTGGGTTAAGTCCCGCAACGAGCGCAACCCTCGTTTTTAGTTGCCAGCATTAAGATGGGCACTCTAGAGAGACTGCCGGTGACAAACCGGAGGAAGGTGAGGATGACGTCAAGTCAGCATGCCCCTTACGTCTTGGGCTACACACGTACTACAATGCTACGGACAAAGGGCAGCTACACAGCGATGTGATGCAAATCTCAGAAACCGTAGCTCAGTTCAGATCGAAGGCTGCAACTCGCCTTCGTGAAGGAGGAATCGCTAGTAATTGCAGGTCAGCATACTGCAGTGAATTCGTTCCCGGGCCTTGTACACACCGCCCGTCACACCATGGAAGTTGGTCACGCCCGAAGTCATTACCCCAACCGAAAGGAGGGGGATGCCTAAGGTAGGACTGGTGACTGGGGTGAAGTCGTAACAAGGTAGCCGTACCGGAAGGTGTGGCTGGATCACCTCCTTTTTAGGGAGACCTACCCAAACAGGAATCGAAAGCACAGAGCAAATAGATACTGATTTTGGTCTACTCTAGGTCGGTCG
>NZ_JADEXH010000012.1:0-121349 GCF_015207205.1 Sphaerospermopsis sp. LEGE 08334
ACGCTCAAACTAACCAAACAGTAAACGTAGCAACATCCATAGCTGGTGGTGACACAGCAAGTGCAAATGACTTCACTGCAAAAACAGAAACTCTAACATTTGCACAAGGTGAAACAAGCAAGACTTTCACAGTTCAAACAACTCAAGACACCTTATTTGAAGGTGATGAAACTTTTACAGTCAGTTTAAGTAATGCCACTAATGGATCAATTATTAGTTCTACCAATGGTACAGCCAAAGGTACTATTAATGATGATGATTCTACTCCTGAATTTAGTATTGCAGCAGCATCAGCAATAGAAGGTAATCAAATTACTTTCACAGTTACTCGTACAGGTAACGCTCAAACTAACCAAACAGTAAACGTAGCAACATCCATAGCTGGTGGTGACACAGCAAGTGCAAATGACTTCACTGCAAAAACAGAAACTCTAACATTTGCACAAGGTGAAACAAGCAAGACTTTCACAGTTCAAACAACTCAAGACACCTTATTTGAAGGTGATGAAACTTTTACAGTCAGTTTAAGTAATGCCACTAATGGATCAATTATTAGTTCTACCAATGGTACAGCCAAAGGTACTATTAATGATGATGATTCTACTCCTGAATTTAGTATTGCAGCAGCATCAGCAATAGAAGGTAATCAAATTACTTTCACAGTTACTCGTACAGGTGATGCTCAAACTAACCAAAATGTAACCGTAACCACATCTATTGCAGAAGAAGATACAGCAGAAGAAGATGACTTCACACCCAAAACCGAAACTCTCACCTTTGCAGTGGGAGAAACCGAGAAAACCTTTACTGTTGAAACAAAAGAAGATTTCCGAATAGAAGAAAATGAGACTTTCACCGTCAACTTGAGCAGTGCTACAAATGGTGCAACTATCAGTGCTACAAATGGTACAGCTAAAGGAACTATCAATGATAATGAAATCGCACTAGCTCCTAATATCAACAACAACATTTTTACTATTAGAGGAGTTGGCGAAACCGTCAGACTCAAAGTAATTCTTGTTTCCAACACCTTCAATGTTGTTAATGAACTGGGTATTTTTTCTACAGATGATAACGAAGGTACTATTAGGAGAGATGATGGTATTAGTATTAAACCAGGACAAGAAGGTTATCGAGAAGCAGCTTTAGAAAGAGCTAAAAACCAAGGAAAAAGTGTTTTCTCTGCGATCGCCAATCTTCCTGATCTATTTAGGACGGAAATTCAAACCAATAATTTGATACGCATACTAGAATTTGATTCTGATATTAACTTCCAATTCTTTTTAGTCAGAAATGGTACAATAGATGGCTTGAGAACTGGCGCAATATCAAATTCAAACGTCGTTTTTGCTGATTTCTCAACCCAAAGCATTACCCAAGACGATAATAGTTATATCCTTTCTTGGAAGGATAGTAGCACTATTGCCGAATTAAATTCTCTGGTAGTCAGAATTGAATCTACTGAAGATCAACTAGAAATAGGTACAACACAACAAGGGGGAATACAAGCAGAAATACTAGATTTAACAGATCCACTTCTCCCAAGTACAGTAAAAGCTAATTTCTCTGTTTTCCGGGAAGCTGCATTTAACAACGAAGTCTACTTTTATAGAGTAGATAATGCTCAAGGTACAATTGGTACATTAACAGCAACCGCAGCCAATAGAGCAAATTATTTACAAGCTGCAATTAACAATATCATCACCAATTCAGAAAATGGTGAAATCATCAAATTTGCTGTTGATAACCAAGGTAAATTTACAGATAGCGCCATCATTGCCACTGGTTCAATCTTAGCTCCCATGATAGTTGTCAATGGTACTTTATCCCAATTACTTGATAATAATACTGGCAATGATCCGCAAGTTTATTTCCCTTATTTGGGATTAAATAACGGAGTAGATCACATTCGTTTGTTAGGAAATAACATCTTTGGTTTTGAAGATTTACCTGGTGGTGGAGATTTGGATTACAATGATGTGATGATTAGAATCAGTTTCTCTACTGTATGATGCGATCGCATGATTGAGATAATCATTTGAAAATGAATAACCGCCTGGGAATGAATTCCCAGTCTCATAACAAAAGTCGGCTGAAGCCGACTATTTTTTTGGTCATTTTGGGAATAATGAATATGAAAACGTTGAATCAAGAATCTGCGCTCCTTTAGAACGCAGAGTGTCAATTCGTATTGCAAATCACAAAAACAAAAAAGGTAGGATTTTCATCCCACCTTCAAACTATTTAGAGAAATATTCTTTTGTTAATTAACCTAACAATGCCTTAGCTTTAGCCAATACATTATCAACAGTAAAACCAAATTTCTCCATACAAGTACCACCAGGAGCAGAAGCACCAAAGCTATCAATACTGACGGTATCGCCTTCAGTACCAACATATTTATGCCAGCCAAAACTGCAACTAGCTTCTACTGCTAAACGCTTTGTAACAGATTTTGGTAGTACAGATTCTTTGTAAGCTGCATCTTGAGCATCAAATAATTCTGTAGAAGGCATAGAGACAACGCGGACTTTCTTACCTTCGGCGGTTAATTTCTCAGCCGCAGTCACACACAGGCTCAGTTCTGAACCAGTACCAATTAAAATGATGTCTGGTGTACCAGCACAATCTACAATGGTGTATGCACCTTTAGCCACACCATCAACAGATGTACCACCTAAGTTGGGAACGTTCTGACGGGTGAAAGCTAAGAGAGTGGAAGCATTTTCCTTAGACTTTTGGATCGCTACTTTATAAGCTCCAGAAGTTTCATTGCCATCTGCGGGACGAATTACTGTTAAATCAGGAATAGCACGCAAAGAAGCTAAGGTTTCAATGGGTTGGTGAGTAGGACCGTCTTCACCTTGACCGATGGAGTCGTGGGTCATTACCCAAATTGCACCAGCTTCAGATAAAGCAGCTAAACGAATAGCAGCCCGCATATAGTCGGTAAAAATTAAAAAGGTTGCACCGTAGGGCATTAAACCGGAGCGATGTAAGGCTATACCGTTACAGATAGCGCCCATTGCGTGTTCCCGTACACCAAAGTGAATGTTACGGTTTTGGAATTGTCCTTTTTGGAAGTCTCCAGCACCTTTGAGTTCGGTGAGGTTGGAGTGGGTTAAGTCAGCAGAACCACCAATTAATTCAGGTAAAACAGCCCCTAGTTTGTTGAGGCAGATTTCTGAGTGTTTACGGGTGGGTTGTGCTTTGTCTTCGGCGGTGTAGGTGGGAAGAACTTGATCCCAACCTTCTGGTAATTTACCACTGAGGAAACGTGCAAATTCTGCCCCTTCTTGGGCATATTTAACTTTGTATTCAGCGAAGGTTTTGTTCCACTCTGCTTCGTAAGCAGCACCACGTTCTACTGCTTTGCGGGTGTGGTTAAGAACGTCTTGAGGAATTTCAAAGGGTGCATAGTCCCAACCTAAGTTTTTCCGGGTTAATGTTGTTTCATCTGCACCTAGCGCAGCACCGTGAATACCTGCGGTGTTAGCTTTGTTGGGAGAACCATAACCGATGGTGGTTGTCACCTTGATCATGGTGGGTTTGTCGGTGACAGCTTTTGCCGCTTCGATCGCTTTGGCAATTCCTGCTAAATCGGTGTTACCATCTTTAACGTGAAGTACGTGCCAACCGTAGGCTTCAAATCTCTTAGAAACATCTTCGGTAAAAGCTACATCGGTAGAACCATCAATAGAGATGTGGTTATCATCGTACAGGGCGATTAATTTACCTAATCCCCAGTGTCCAGCGATAGAAGCAGCTTCACCGGAAATACCTTCCATGTTGCAACCATCACCCAGAATTACATAGGTGTAGTGGTCTACAATTGTGGCATCGGGTTTGTTAAATTTAGCTGCTAGGTGTGCTTCTGCTAAAGCTAAACCCACTGCGTTAGCAATACCTTGACCCAAAGGACCTGTAGTTACTTCCACACCATCTGTCACAAAGTTTTCTGGGTGGCCTGGGGTCTTAGACCCCCATTGACGAAATTGCTTGATGTCGTCTATGGTAACGCTATCGTAGCCCATGAGATACAGTAAGGCATACTGCAACATCGAGCCATGACCAGCAGATAAGACAAAGCGATCGCGGTTAAACCATTTAGGATTTTTGGGGTTATACCGCATGAAGGAGTCCCACAGGACAAACGCCATAGGAGCAGCGCCCATAGGTAGTCCTGGGTGTCCCGACTTGGATTTTTCTATGGCATCAACAGCCAAAAAACGGATTGAGTTAATACAAAGTTCTTCGATGGATTTTGTTGCAACAGCCATAATCTTTTATTGTTAACGACGGGTTAGGACTCTTTGTAGCTTTCTGTTTTTGGGTTCATTATCAAGTGATCCCACAATTTACATCATCCCATTCTTACTAGCATAAGGACAAGCGGGATCTTCTGAGTTTTAGGTGATGAATAGAGCTAATAATTTGGTCATGCCAAACCCTTGGTTTAGCTGGGAATGACATATATAATACGTTCCAGGGGGAAAGTTAGGGAGATAGGGAGGTGAGGAGATGGGGAGAAAATCAAGTCAAAAGTCTAAAGTCTAAAGTTAAAAATAAATAACTCCCAATCACCAATCACCAGTCACCAGTCACCAATCACCATTAACGATATTTCCTAAATGCTAAGGTGACATTATGACCACCAAAACCAAAGGAGTTGGATAAAGCCACCTCTACGATTTGAGCGCGGCTAGTGTGGGGTACATAATCTAAATCACAACCCTCATCAGGATTATCCAAGTGGATGGTGGGGGGGATGTGGTCATGAGCGATCGCCAACACTGTAGCTACTGCTTCTATTCCTCCTGAACCACCTAACAAATGACCTGTCATGGATTTGGTGGAACTAATTGCTATCTTATAAGCATAATCGCCTAAAGCCTTTTTGATAGCTGCCGTTTCTGTGACATCATTGGCTGGGGTGCTGGTTCCATGAGCATTAATATAGGTAATCATTTCTGGTGTCAGTTGACCATCTTTGAGTGCCAGTTCCATTGCTCTAGCTGCACCTAAACCACCGGGTACGGGGGAAGTAATATGATAGGCATCACAGGTCATCCCATAGCCGACCATTTCTGCATAAATTCTCGCACCACGACTGATTGCGTGTTCTAATTCTTCCAGAATTAAAATTCCTGAACCTTCACCCATGACAAAGCCATCCCGATCTTTGTCAAAGGGACGACAAGCTTTTTCCGGGTCATTTTTTGTAGATAGCGCCCTAGCTGCGGCAAATCCAGCTACAGACAATGGTGTAACTGCTGCTTCCGAACCGCCACAAATCATTGCTTGGGCATAGCCATTTTGAATTAAGCGAAAGGCATCACCGATAGAGTTAGAACCAGCGGCACAAGCTGTCACAGAACAGGAGTTTGGACCTTTTGCACCAGTATGAATTGCTGTTAATCCTGCTGCCATGTTGGCAATCATCATCGGTATCATGAATGGACTACAGCGGTCTGGTCCTTTGTTTAGATAGACTGTTTGCTGGTCTTCTAATACTTTAATGCCACCAATGCCTGAACCGATCATGACACCTATTTGCTCGGCGTTGAGGTCATTGATAACTAATTGTGCGTCTGATATAGCCTGTTTAGCACCTGCGATCGCAAATTGGGCAAAACGATCAGTGCGCTTGGCTTCTTTGCGCTCCATGTATTCATGCGGATCAAAGTTTTTCACTTCCCCCGCAATGCGGCAGTCATGCTTAGACGCATCAAAAGCTGTGATGTGGTCTATGCCATTACGTCCGCTTAACAATCCTTCCCAATATTCAGATGGTGTGTTACCAATAGGTGTAATCGCGCCAACACCAGTTACAACAACGCGGTTACGTTTATAATCTGTCATGATTCAGTTAAAGGTGGCGAAAAAGCAGCAGGTATAACAATATAAAGACTGGTGATGAGGGATGAAGGATAATTGGGATCAAAATTAGGAACGTTTCAAAATTCAATATTTTTCAGTCCCCAGCCCCTGATACCCATTCCCTCACAACTTTTAGGCAGATGTAGCAACGTTATTGTTGGTTTTCGATGTAGTCTACTACCTCTTGAACCGTTAAAATCTTTTCAGCGGCTTCATCGGGAATTTCAATATCAAATTCTTCTTCAAAAGCCATTACCAGTTCCACAATATCTAGGGAGTCAGCGTTTAAATCATCTGTAAATGAGGCTTTAGGTATAACCGTGTCCTCTGGCACCTCTAGTTGCATGATGATAACTTTTTTAACCCGTTCAAAAATTTCTTGATTCATAAATTTAAGTCCTTAACCAGTTGCCATGATCTGCTCTTGATGGGCAGTCTTGTTTTGAGCATATACATCTTATCGGAAAGGGTGTTCCTGAGTACAGTTATCAGAAAAAGGTAATTGATGATTGGTGATTGGGAAAATACAAATAATTTATCCCTGCTCCCCCCTGCTCCCCTGCCTTCTGTCACCTGTCACCTGCTATAAGCTAGACTCTCAAGAGATAATGAATGTCTGACAGGGCGATCGCTACGCCTGTAACCCAAACTTAATTTTATGCTATCTCAAGCCTTAAAATACGCTTATTACCCCGGTTGTGTTGCTCAAGGAGCCTGTCGAGAGCTTTATCTGTCTACTCAATCACTTACCAAAGCTTTGGGTATAGAACTCATTGAACTTAAAAAAGCTGCTTGTTGCGGTTCAGGTACGTTTAAAGAAGATTCTCAATTGTTAGAAGATACTGTTAACGCCCGAAATATAGCTTTAGCAGAAGAATTAAATCTGCCTCTTCTTACTCATTGCAGCACCTGTCAAGGTGTTATTGGTCATGTTGATGAACGTCTAAAGCAATGCCAAACAACTAACCCTGCTTATCTTAATCAAGTTAATGGCTTACTAGAAAAAGAAGGTTGTTCTCCTTATCGGGGCAGCACAGACGTTAAACATTTGCTTTATGCTTTGGTTACAGATTATGGTTTAGACAAAATCAGCCAGCGTGTCACCCGCAAGTTATCTAACCTCAAGTGTGCAGCTTTTTATGGTTGTTATCTCCTCCGCGCTCAAAAATCCATGCCCTATGATGATCCATTTAACCCAGAAGCAATGGAAAATGTTTTTCGGGCTGTGGGGGCAACTCCTATATATTATCGTGGCAGAACTCAATGTTGTGGCTGGCCTCTTTCTAGTTATGCTACTACCGAATCTTTCCAAATGGCAGGTATGCACATTCAAGAAGCTTTGTCAAGTGGTGCTGATTGTATTGTTACACCTTGTCCCCTGTGTCATCTTAATTTAGATTCTCGTCAACCAGAGGTAGAAAAGGTGATTGGTAAAAAATTAGGTTTGCCTATTTTACATTTACCACAATTAATTGCTTTGGCTTTAGGAGTTAGTCCTGAATTACTGGGTTTAGAGCGTCACATTGTTTCCACAAAACCAGTGTTAGAAAAATTGGGAATCTAATCTAAGTAGACTCTTTGAACCCACAATCTGCGTCCCTTGAGGGCGCAGATTCAGTATTCAGCTATCAGTAATCAGTAAATGGCTACGCTAACAGGTTTTGTCTTGAGTGAGACTGAGTTAGTAAGAAAATTGCTGACGGAAACAGACGGCTGAATGCTTACAAAAAATGGGTTAAATCTGCTGTAACTCAGGTAAATCATCAGCTTTCTGGAGAATAAATAAACTTTCATCACCTCCTCTACCAATCCTTAATGTTTCATCTAAGTAAGTAATATCCAGAGTTGCAACTCTACCTTTGGGACCTTTAGCATCTACAACTTTAAAAGGATTTAACTGAGGAGTGTTAACACCTAAAATTTTATCAATCGCTAAATAACGTTTATCAAAATAAACATTAATTCGCTTATCTGGTAAGTTAGATTGAGCTAAATCAGGTTCAAATCTAGCTGTTACTTTTACATATCCTGAAATAAATTTTAGGGGATGTTTGACATAAGCAAGGTTAAAAAATTGTGCGTCAGCAACATTAATTACTTGAAATACTTTACCTATTCTTAATCCTAATGGGAGAGAATCCAAAGCGCGAATTTCTCTAGCTGTAGAGTATTGTAATTGCCAGACTCCATTTAATAAATTAATAGCAGTCTGGAGTGGTTGAGGATGGGGATTGAGATTTTCTAATTCAACTGTTAAATTTTCTATTTCTGCGGCTTTGTTTTTGTCAATTTTTAAATTAGTAATAGGAGAAGCATCATCCTGTTTTTTAAGTTCCTTAATTAATACTTGTAATTTTTCTTTCAATGCTTGACGTTCCATAAACTGATACTTGGCAATGCAGTAATTAACAAATTAAATTGTAACCCAAAATGGAACTAAAAACTGTAAATTTAGAAATTCCTGTAGGTTGTAACCTGATTTTAGGACAAACTCACTTTATCAAAACTGTGGAGGATTTATATGAAATCATGGTAGGTATATCTTCACAGGTAAAATTTGGTATTGCTTTCTGTGAAGCATCCGCCGCTTGTTTAATTAGAATGGCTGGAAATGATCATACTTTGCAAGAATTAGCTACTAAAAATGCCAAATCTATAAGTGCTGGACACTGTTTTTTAATTGTGTTAAAAGATGCTTATCCAATCAACTTTCTTAATGGTATTAAACAATGTCCAGAAGTTTGCAATATTTATTGTGCTACTGCTAATCCTGTACAAGTAATTTTAGCAGAAACCGAACAAGGAAGGGGTATTATTGGTGTGATTGATGGATTTTTACCCAAGGGTGTAGAAGGAAATGAGGATATAAAATCACGTCATGATTTACTGCGTAAATTTGGTTATAAAATGTAGTAATTGTGCAAGAAAAATGGCAATTAATTATAGACAAAAAATTATTAATCTATGGATAGTTTTTTTATTAGGTACGTTGTTTCATACACAGTTGGGTTTAATGCCATTATTTCACGGGTTAGATGTATTAGAATCCCAACCAGCAACATCACTTAATGAAGTATCGGGTATTTTTTGGTTAATGTTAGGCTTCTTTGTATTACCAATGTTAGCAATTATTGGGAATACATTTACAGAAAATAAACGTTATCGAGTTATTCATTTTGGCTTAACTATTTTTTATGGTGTGATGAATTTAATACACTTGGTTTTAGATTTACTTTTACCCCAAGTTATTTGGTATCAAATTGCTTTGATGGTGTTTTTGTTTTTGATTGGGTTATTGTTGATTTTTGTGGCTTATCAGTGGATGAAATATCCAGTAAATAGACAAAATCAGCCAGAAGGCAATATTTCTATACCTTTCAGTTAAGGGATAACAAATGATGATATTTTTAAATCTCTGACTTCTTGAATAAGTTGGGTATCTTCGTGTTTATAAATAAGCTGATAAACATTTAATTTGCACAACCAAGGCGGGCAGGATGCCAACCCCACAAGAGTTTCAATTTTAGATAATATGCAAGTTAAATGTCCAACAGCTTAATTCAAAATTGCTATATTGCTTTTATTTTAAAAATAGGCTAAAATATTATGCTAGTAAAATTATATTGATAAAATCAATAACAATATCTATGAATCAGCCTAATTTTCAACTTGCCAAAACTCTCAAAGCTGCTTATAATGCTTGTAGTTTAGAACCGCTAGAAGGTCCAGATATAGAAAAATACTATGTTGATTTATCAGCAGTGCGAAAATCTTCAGCCGTTAAGGGTGTAAGTAAAATTTTGGATTTTCAGGAAGCTGGAGATTACACTACTATTTTATTTACCGGTCATCGTGGTTCAGGAAAAAGTACAGAGTTAAAAAGGATTCAAAATATCTGGGAGGAAAATTATCATGTGATTTATTTAGAAGTGAATGAAGAAACAGATATTAATGATGCTAATTTCACAGATTTATATTTAATAGTCATTAAACAAGTTGAATTTACTTTGCGGAAATTAGGGTTAAGTTTTGATGAAAGATTACTAAAAAGCTTTGAAAATTGGTTTAAAGAAATTACTCAAGAAAATGAAGAAAGTGTAGAAAAATCCGTCAGTGTAGAATCAGAAGCCAGCTTAGGCGCAGATGCGCCATTTATTGCTAAGTTAATGGTCAAATTATTGGCACAGATTAAAGCATCTGATAAACAAAAAACTTCTATTCGGCAAACTTTAGAAAAAGATATTTCTCGACTTAAAGCAGATATTAACCTTTTGCTAGATGACGCTTATGCTAAATTACGGAAAAAGTATCCAGACTACAAGGGTTTATTAATTATTTTTGATAATTTAGATCGTGTTCCTCCTGGAGTTGCAGATCATTTATTTTTTGAATATGCGGCACAATTACAAGAACTGCATTGTACAATTATTTATACAGTTCCTATTTCGGTTTTGTGTTCGCCAAAAAATCCCCTATCTTTGTTTGATGGTAATCCTCATATTGTACCAATGGTGAATATTTACCAATTTGACCGGCAAAGTTCCCATTTAAAAGATAATCAAACAGGACTGGAGGCGGTAGCTAGTTTAATTGAAAAACGGGTAGATATTGATGCTGTGTTTAATTCCCGTGCAGAATTGTTAGAATTAGCAAAGGCTAGTGGTGGCCATGTACGTCAACTTATGCAAATCATGAGGGCTGCTTGTTTACGTGCCAGCACTAATGATCATGATAAAATTCAAGCTGAAGATATTGTTTATGCTGTCAAACAACAACAATTTAGTTTTGAAAGGTTTATTCCCAATGAGCATTATCCATTGTTAGCCCAGGTTTGTATTAATAAAGATGTGAGTAAAGATGATATTGGACAGTTAATGCTGTTTAATACTTCGGTTTTAGAATATAACGGTGATAACCGATGGAATTATCCTAACCCAGTGGTAATGCAAAATGAATTTTTCAAACAAGCACTGGCAGAAATTACAACCTGATTTTAATTTTGAATTGGGGCAATTTATCGCCTTGAATGAGGATATTTTTGCGGAATTGTTGACTTTCGTGGACTTTTCCGAAAAGTTAACTTTGGGATTTATTGAAATTAACTTTCCTCCCGATGCAGAGTTATTAATTGAAGCATTAAAAACCAATTCTAAATGTCAGGAAGTTCAGTTTGTAATTCTCAATTTTCCTGATCCGAATTTGCGATTTTTACGAGATGCAATTATTCAGGAATTACCAAAATTTGAGAAAGAAGCAAATAAAAAGTTAGTATTAATTATTCAAGGTTTAGAAAAATCCATTGGTCTTACTGGTGACTATCCGCCAGTTTTACAAGATTTGAATTTTGTCCGGGATGCTTATAAAAAAACCGTACCTCATCCTATATTATTTATTTTACCTGATTACGCTATTAATAGATTAGCGAAATTTGCCCCTGACTTTTGGGCTTGGCGTTCTGGTGTGTTTAGATTTAAAACTTTAGAAAAAACCAGAGAAAATGCCATTGCTCAAACTTTGCAAGCTGAAATCAAAATTGATAGAGTAGAACCACAGGAAAAGCAAGAAAGGATTGAGATTTTACAACGTTTATTAATGGAATATAAGCCTACCTGTGAGCAAGTAAATGATGGTAATTTACGCAGGTATGGTAATATTTTATTGGAGTTGGGAACAGCTTATATTAGTCAGCATCAACCGGAAACAGCGAGGGGATATTTAGAAGAAGCTTTACAAGTTGCGGAAAAATTAGCTGAGGTAGATTTTAAACGTCAGGTTTTAAATAAAATTGGTGATGCTTATAGTGAGGAAAGGAAGTTTGAAACAGCAATTAATTATTATCAACAGGGTTTAGATATCGCTGAAGAATTAGAAAACCGTAATAGTGAAGGTTATGCTTTATTTAATTTAGGTAATTGTTATTTAGGGTTAAGGCAATTTTTAAAAGCTAAAAAATATTATCAAAAGTGTTTGGAAATTGCTCAAGAATTCGATAATCATAGTCAAAAAGCTATAAACTACCACCAGTTGGGATATGTAGCCCAAGAAATGGGAGAATATGAGCAAGCACAGGAATATTATCAACAAGCTTTAACTATCAAAATTGAATATGGCGATCGCTTTTCTCAAGCTGGAACTTACCACGAGTTGGGAAGAGTAGCCCAAAATTTGCGGGAATATGAGCAAGCACGGGAATTTTATCAACAAGCCTTAGCTATCTATATGGAATTTGGCGATCACTATTCTCAAGCTAGTACCTACCACAATTTAGGAATTGTAGTCCAAGATTTGGAACAATATAAACAAGCATGGGACTATTATCAACAAGCTTTGGATATCAAAATCAAATATGGAGATAAATATTCTCAAGCTAGTACCTACGGTCAATTAGGGCTACTTGCAATAGCACACGAGGATTATCAAGAAGCGAGGGTAAATTTACAAAAGGCGTTAGATATATATGTTGAATATAAAGATGAATATTGGGCGAATATTACGAGGGAGAATTTAGAGAAATTACCAGATTAAGGAATAAATTATGAAAGTACATATTGATGAAGAAGCGGATGCTTTGTATTTACGTCTTGATGAATCGAAAATTATTGAATCTGAGGAAGTTTATCCAGGAATTGTGCTTGATTTTAATGAAGAGAATCAAGTTGTGGGTATTGAAGTCTTACAGTTATCTAGTAGGATCAATTTGACTACAAAGAATATAAAAGTGGAAATTTCTCAATCTTAAACAAATCTGATCAAGACTTTTTCGACTGATTATTTCATCATCTATAAGCATAAAATTATGTCTTTTACCTACAGACTTAACAACAACTAAAAAAATTCCGCTTCCTCAATACTTGCTTGAAAAAACCCATTATAATTTTCTGTTCCTAACCACCATCCCGCATTTATTTGGGAAGGAATAGTAAAACCTTGAAAAGTGGTTTCCTGTGCAAATGTGCCACCAAAGGGTATATATTGCCAAGTTTTATCTGTGGTTTGATTTCCCCAACGTGGTAATTTTACTTCTAAAACTCTACCATTTTCATCAATAATAAAAGTTAGATTAACTGTTTCACACTCAATATTGCAAGTTGCTTGAATTGTATTGTGATCAATAGCTTGCCAAATTACTTGATTTTGTGGTAATAAAGCAGATGGCAACCAGAATAATTCACCTGCAAATCTACCAATACTAGAACGGTTAATGTCGGGATTTTCCTCTTTGACTAATGGGATTAAACCCAAAATTTTAAACTCTACTTTTCCTGAATGATTATAATAGTAATCTGCCCCTTTAATGTTAAAAAATTTATTACCCATTACTGCTTGCCAAACAAATCCTTTAGCAGTTAAAATTTCTGTAGCTTGCATGGGTAATTTTTTATCTTTACTGGGTTGAAAATAACCTTGCATTTTTAACTTCACACCAGTTGCTAACGGTGTTCCCAAAGTAATAGCGTGTAAGAAATAACGTTGTACTGGTTCTGGTAATTCAGCAATTAAATCCTCGGTAAATGTTTGTTTTTCTGTTTTTGTATTTTCCAAATTTTGCCAAATTTGATTAATTTGTGTTGTCATCATTTTGGATAAATTTACTAACCGAAAAATAAAACAGGGAAGAGATCAAGTCAAAAGTCAAAAGTTAAAATTAACAACTCCTGACTCCTGACTCCTGACTACAAATCAATTTCCGCTTTTAACACAGTTGCATCATTGCTATGTGACATCTTAAAACCGAGTCTTTCACATACTTTTTGCATTCCCAAATTATCAGCTAAGATATCAGCAGAAATAGAGGATATTTTCTCGTTTTTACCTACTTCTATTAATCTCTTGAGTAATTCTGTACCTAAACCATTACATTGATAGCGATCGCTCACCAGCATAGCAAATTCTGCCCCATCATTACCATGTAATTTACTCAATCTTCCTACAGCTAAAATTTCCGTTGCTTGAGTTTCTGGGTTGTGATGTTCTGCGACTAATGCCATTTCTCGATCATAGTCAATAAAACAAATTCTTGTCAGTCTTTCATGAGCTATTCTTTGACTTAATTTAACCATGTGAAAATACCGCAAATAAACACTTTCCTCTGATAGTGTTTTATGGAATTTTACCATTAATGGTTCATCTTCTGGACGGATCGGACGAATAGTAACAGGTATACCATTTTTCAATGTCCAATTACTAACATATTGGTGAGGATAGGGACGAATTGCTAATTTTGGTAATTCCGTTTCTCCTACATCCGCAGAATGTAAAACTATTCTACCATCTAATGCTATTAAACCACCAGGATGATCAGGAGAGGGAGGAATAGCTAATAAAGGATTAATATCTATTTCTTTAATCGCTGGTTGTTCTACTACCAAATGACTAAATACTACTAACATTTCCTCCAAAGCTGCCATATCAATACTTTGTCTACCCCGCACTCCTTTTAATGCTTTATAGATTTTGGTTTGTTCCATCATCCGCCGTGCTAGAGTAGTATTTAAAGGTGGTAAAGCTATAGCGCTATCTTGGAAAACCTCGACTAATTCTCCCCCAGCACCAAATAATAATACTGGTCCAAACTGCGGATCTAAGCTACTACCAATTATCAATTCATAACCGCTAGTTTTGACCATTTGCTGCACGGTTACGCCTAAAAAATCTTCTGGTTTAGCTTTTTCTAATACCGAAGTTTCTATTAAATGATATGCTCTTTTGACAGCTTCCGCATTTCTTAAATTTAACTGTACTCCTCCCACATCTGTTTTATGGGTAATTGTTTGGGAATACAATTTTAAAACCACGGGATAACCGATTTTTTCAGCACATTCTACTGCTTCTTCTGCACTTTTGGCAATGCTTCCAGCAACTACCGGAATACCATAGGCGGCTAATATTTCTTTAGATTCAAACTCTGTTAAAATCGATCTTCCGGCTTTTCTGGCATCGTTAATAATGGTTTCCACCAATGCACAATTACGGGTATTTGTATCACATTCTAAACTTGGTAAAACAGGAGTTTCATAAATTCCCTTGAGGTTATAACTATACCGCCACATATAGCTAAATATCCGCGCTGCTGTATCGGGATAATCATAAGTAGGAATGCCTTGATGGTTGAGAATTTGCTTTCCTTCTGCCACATCTTCCCCACCCATCCAACTAGCTAAAATTGGTTTATTCGCCATTTGTGAATAGGGTTTTAATCCTTGGGCGATTTTTGTCGGATCGGTCATTGCTTGGGGTGTTAAAATTACTAACAACCCATCACTATTGGGATCTTTGGCAGCAATTTCTAAGGCTTTTGTATAGCGTTCTGGGTCAGCATCTCCTAAAATATCAATCGGGTTATTATGACTCCATTGTGGGGGTAAAATTTCATTTAAACCCTGCATGATTTCTTCGGAAATTGGTGCTAGTTTGCCTCTACTTTCTATTAATGTATCGGTGGCTAATACTCCAGGACCACCAGCATTAGTTAAAATTGTTAAACTTGGACCTTTGGGGCGTGGTTGTTTTGCTAATACTTCTGACATATCAAATAAATCAGAAATACTATTAACTCTTAATACTCCACATCTTCTAAATGCAGCATCTAAAACAGCATCACTTCCTGCTAATGAACCTGTGTGAGAAGCGGCCGCTTTTGCTGCTGCTGCTGTCCGACCGGCTTTGATAACAATTATCGGTTTTGTTAATGCTACTTCTCTCGCTGCGGATAGAAAAGAACGCGCATCACCGATAGATTCCATATAAATTACAATACTTTTTGTATTGGGATCATCTCCTAAATAATAAATTAAGTCTCCCCAACCTATATCTAACATTGAACCGATAGAAACGAAGGCACTAAAACCAACGTTTTCCTGTAAACTCCAATCTAAAATAGATGTACATAAAGCACCGCTTTGACTGAGGAAACCTACATTTCCTGGTTGTGCCATTTTACTCGCAAATGTCGCATTTAACCCGGAAATTGGACTCATGACCCCTAAACAGTTTGGTCCAATAATTCTAATTTTTCCTTTGTGTGCTATTTCCAGAATTTCTTTTTCTAAAGCTATTCCTTTTTCTCCTGCTTCTTTAAAACCAGCGGAGATTATTATTGCTCCTTTTATTCCGGCTTTGACACAATCATTAATAATTTGTGGTACTGTAGGTGCTGGGGTGGCAATTACCGCTAAATCTATTTTTTCAGGAACATCAAAAATAGTAGGATAAGCTTTAATTCCTAATACACTATTGCGTTTAGGATTGATAGGAAAAACTGTTCCATTAAAGGGGTTAGTAATTAAATTCCAAAGTAAAGTTCTACCCACACTTCCAGGTTTTTCACTAGCACCAATAACAGCAACGGTTTGAGGTGCAAAAATCGCGTCTAAGGGGTTTAGTCTCTCAGTTTGTAAGATGTCGTAAGCTTTGTCTGCGGTTGGTTTGATAGATGCTTGCATAATTAATTACTCCTTTCAATAGGTGACAGGTGACAGGTGACAGTAAAGATAGGGAGATGGAGATAAAAATTCATTCTGATGTGATCCCTAAATTGTTATTTTGTTCAAGAATTTGCATGATTTTTGAAAGTGCAGTGGTAATACCTTTTTCTGCTTTTAGTGAAATGCGATCGCCTAATTCAAAATTTTCTCCTGGTACTGTAACTAACCAAGCTATAGGAGATTTACCATAGAGAAATTCAGTTAAAGCTAGGAGCGATCGCGGATCTGCAAAATGTCCTATACTATGATAATGATCATTTGTTAATGATAAAGGTGCTACTACCATATTTTCATTAATCGTAGCATCAACAAAAATTGATAAATTGACATTGGCCAATTCATCCGCTAATTCTGGTGTGAGTTGATGAACTGCTAGGGATTTTACATTTGATAAATTCCAGGAATCAATAGTATCAGCTATTTTTTTTCCCACTCCATCATCACTGCGTAATTCATTACCGTAACCAATCACCATTACTTTTTTCATTATTAATCACTATTAACTAGGAAAATCGAAAAAGTCCTGATCTAATATTTGTTCCAGAGAGAAAGGACAAATATTTGGATATTCATTTTCTTGAGGAATACGCACACCAAAAGACGCTTTTTTCCATTCTTGAATAGCTAAATTACGCCCATCAGGATAAGCTATCTCTAAGGCGGTTTCTAAATAAGATTTTAACGAAGGAGTATTTTTAATAGCGATGATCACTCGTTGACGATGTTCAATAATTGAACGATACCAACTTTGTTTCATGGAATCAGGAGCATCCTGTTGAACCATCAGTTTTAGTAGATGTGCTAATAAAACCATTAAGTTACTTTCTAATGCTCTTTTTTCTGATTTACCCAATTCTTTAAGCTCCTCAATTAAATGTTCAATATCTAATGAGTTAAATTGTTTTGTTTCCAAGGAGCTAATTGTTTGTTCAATCCACAATTGAAAATCTCGTTCATAAAGATTCAACGGTTTATTAGATTGTTGGTTATCTAATTGTGATTTCACTAACTTCTCCTTTTTAATATTGAATTTCTATTAATCATCTTACCATATATCTTAGAAAACTGCGGACTAACCTTTTTGACAAACATTTTCTTCTCCTCGTAAACAAGCGTCACAAGTTCTGCAAGAGTTACGAATCCAACCAAAACCAACGCGATCGCCTATTTTTAATGAAGTCACATCTTCTCCGATTTTTGTTACTTTTCCCACCACTTCATGTCCAGCAACTAAGGGAAATGTACTCACATTCCAGTCATTATCTCTCATGTGAATATCGGTGTGACACAAACCATTATGAGTCACTTCAATTTCAATATCTTGACGACCTAATTCTGCGGGTTCATACTCCCATTTCTGTAGTTTCTCTCCTTGTTTCAAAGCTGCATAACTTGAGAATTTTTCAGTTAGTGTCATAAAAGCTGATCCTATATTATGATTATTTTTTTAATTGTCTTTAATCTTCCCACACCTATCTAATATCTAAACCTGACCACATAAGAAATTATACGAAAATTAAAAGTTCTTAATACAAATAGTTCTTCATACCAAGGAAAATTTTGATCTCGTTAACAACAGATTAATTTTTTTAAAATAGCATCAAAACTTGAGGAATTTGTGAAGAAACTCCACGAAAACAAACGCAAACTTATGTTAATAATAAATGTGATTTATAGATTATTGGTTGTATAATCAATTGCGGTAACTGAATAAAGACAGTTAAAAAATTTTACATAAATCGTGAGGCTGTTTTATGCCTGAAATCAATTTTCAACAGCCAATTAATAGTGCTGCTACTCTTGTAAAAGAATACGCAGTGGGGAAACGAGATTTTGAAAGAGCAGAATTAAGTGATGCTAATCTACAAGATGTTGATTTAAAAGGATCTGACCTCAGCTATGCTGATTTAAGTACAGCCAACCTCAGCGGTGCTAATTTGCGCGGTTGTGATCTTAGCTACGCTGATTTGAGTCAAGCTAATTTACAGAATGCAGATTTGCGGGGTGCAATGTTGTTTTCTGCGAATCTACGTCAAGCTGACTTGCAGGGAACCCATTTAGAGAATGCTGACTGTGACCATAACACCCATTTTCCCCGCAACTTTGACCCAATGCAAGCGGGGATCAAGATGAGCGAATAACAGTATAAATATTGAGGCGGCTATATCAACCGCTTATTTTTTATACAATTAAAAGATCCCTGACTTCTTTGAGAAGTCGGGGATCATATAAAAATTTACTCCTGCCTTATGTCTTCTTTAATCCCGACAAATTTGATTTACTACATTACCATTTTTGTCCACTAATTCTATTAGTAAAGGCATTTGTCCCACCGCATGAGTAGAACAACTCAAACAAGGGTCAAAAGCCCTAATACCAGCCTCTACCCGGTTTAACATTCCCTGTTGAATATCACTACCGTTGACAAAATGACGGGCAATTTGGGCAACTGTGCGATTCATTGCTAAATTATTTTGACCAGTAGCAATAATCAAATTTACCTTTGCCATCAAACCATTTTCATCAACTTGATAATGATGGAATAAAGTCCCCCTTGGTGCTTCACTCACACCCACAGCTTCTAATTGATTAATACCAGCTTCCGCCCGCAAACGAGTTGATAAAATATCAGGGTCATCCAGTAAAATTTCAATGTGTTCAATACAAGCCAAAATTTCAATTAACCGTGCATAGTGATAAAAGAAAGAAGATTTTACAGTACCAGTTCCATGACTGCGAAATTCTTTTAATTCTTTATCTGCTAATGGTGTACCAATATGACTACAAACATTCAATCTAGCTAATGGTCCAACACGATACATTCCACTATCTAAACGACAATGATCACTACTATCTGGATAACCTAGAGGACGATAGTAAGGAGATTTTAAATAAGAATCAGCTTGGACAGCTTCACCGATAAATTCAGGATAATTAGCAGCATCTAATTTATCAGCAACAATATTTCCTGCACTATCAACAAAGCGGATATGTCCGTCGTAGGTTTCCCATAAACCATCAGGAGTTACTAACCCCATAAATAAACTAGGGAAATTACCAAAAGTTTGTGCTTCTTTTTCGTAATCTTTTAGTAATCCTTTAAATAAATCTATGGCATTTAAAACCGTGCTTTTCGCTTCAGGAATACGGTTTTGAATATGGGTTCTATTTTCTGAAGTTAAAGGATCACTCACACCACCAGGAACAGCCCAAGAAGGATGGATTTTTTTCCCTCCTAATAATTCAATAATTTCTTGTCCAAATTGCCGTAAACGAATACCACCTCTAGCTAATTCTGGATCTGCGGCTATCAAACCAAAAACATTTCTAGTTGCTGGTTCGCTATCCATTCCTAATAATAAATCTGGGGCGCTCAGGTGAAAGAAACTCAAAGCATGAGATTGAACAATTTGCCCTAAATTCATTAACCGACGTAATTTTGTCGCGGCTTTGGGAATAGTGACAGCCAATATTTGATCACCTGTTTTTGCTGATGCCAACAAATGACTTACCGGACAAATACCGCAAATTCTTGCAGTAATTCCCGGCATTTCTGGGAAAGGACGACCCACACAAAACTTTTCAAAACCGCGAAATTCTGTCACATGAAACCGCGCATCATTTACTTGACCGTCATCGTCTAAATAAATGCTAATTTTGGCGTGGCCTTCTATTCTCGTAACCGGATCAATAACGATTTTTTTCATAGTTTAGTTATTAGTCATTAGTTATTAGTCATTAGGAAACAGGGAACAGGGAATAGGGAATAGGGAATTAGGAAATTCATTCTTTAAAATTTTCCCCAGTCGCCAATCACCAGTCCCCAGTCCCCAGTCACCTAGAAATCATAAACTCTAGCTTCTTCGGCTTCTGGAAACTCTTCACAGTATTCTTCAAAAGCTGTTTTTAAAGGTTTCATTGCCCGTTGGTGGGCAATTTCTGCTTGTATTTCTTCTACCACATCCCAAGCGGCTGCACATTCAGGGGAATTAATTCCTTTTTCTGAACAAACAAGACGAGCTTTTCTAATTTCATCTTGTAATTCTTGTTCTAACAAAATTGCATGGGGTTTTTCTAAAGCACTGCTGCCAGCTAAGATGTCAGTTAATGAAATTATTCCTATTAATTCGCCACTAATTACCGGCGCACGATGTAAACGATAATTAGCAAATAATCTGGCTACATATTCTAAACCTAGTTCGGGATTGACGACAATACAAGGTTTGGTCATAATCTCATAAACACGGACTTTATTTGTATCTTTCCCGTAGGCTACGACTTTATAAACAATGTCGCTTTCTGTAACAATTCCATAAGCATCTTGATCATGACGACGATCTACAATTAACGCCCTCCAGTCTCTAGCTTTCATTAAATCAATTGCTTCTTTAACTGTAGCAGAACCGCGAATCATTGCTACATCTTTGGTCATTACATCTGCTGCTTTTAACATAATTTTATCTCCCAAATTTTTAGGTGACAGGTGACAGGTGACAGGTGACAGGTGACAGGTGACAGGTGACAGGTGACAGGTGACAGGTGACAGGTGACAGTAAGAAGGGAATAGGGAATAGAGAATACTTTTAAATATTACCAATTACCCATTACCAATCACCAATCACCAATCACCCAAATTTTATCATTTCCCGTCCTTCCATTACTGGTATTTCTCCTTTTAATAATGGTTCAAGTGCCGCACGAATGCGAGGGGCTGAAGGAGGACAACCGGGTAAATAAATATCAACTGGTACTATGTAATGAACAGGTACAACTTTATCAATTAAGGGTGGAACAATACCAGGTGAATGGGGTATTTGTTGATTAACATCTGCACCTTCAATATAAGCTAATTGCAGACTCACATCTGCATTTCCTGTTGGGTTACGCATAGCGGTTACATTTCCAGTAACAGCGCAATCTCCAAAGGAAATAATTGTTTTGGTGCGTTGCCTAATTTGGTGGATCAATTCTAAATGTTCTTCGTTAGCGATCGCCCCTTCTACTAATACCACATCCACGCCTTCTGGATATTCTTTAATATCAGCAATGGGACTATAAACTACATCAACTTGGGCGGCTAAATCTATCAACCATTCATCCAAATCTAAAAAGGACATATGACATCCAGAACATCCACCTAACCATACTGTTGCTAATTTTATTTTATCCATTTTTTTACCTTTTTAGTAATCAGCTTTCAGCTTTTAATCAGGTTTAAGATTTGAGTTTTTGAATGAGCGCAGTCAGCATTCTTTTTACTAATTACTAATTACTGATAGCTGAATGCTTAAAATTGATTTCCATTCTTTCACAACATTAATTGGAACTGAAATATCAATAGACTTCGCACCAGGTAAAGGTATTGCTAAATTTAAAGGTTCGGTCGGTAATTGGGGCAATATTTCAGTGAGATCATATTGACCAATTGTAGGGGCTGGTGCTTCATCTAAAAATATATCATGAGCGTTCCAAATTTGACCAGTTTTTGAGGTAATTCTTAACGGTTGGGGGTGAATTAATTCCGCAGAACCAGGAAAACCAACTAAGCGCAAATTAATCTTAGATGTTTGCCCAGGGTAAACTTGTTTAAACAAAACAACTTGCCAAACTTTACCTAAGTGATCATCTAATTTTGTGAGTGAGCGATAAAGAACTTCTTCCGGTGCTGGTTCTATTTTGGTGGTGATAGCAATAGCACTTTTCCAAGTTACACTTCCTAAACCCAGGAATATACAAATTGTCAATATTCCCACTATTAAGAATTTGCCCATTTTTAACCAAATCAGATACAACATGAAATTTCATTTTTGGTGAGTAAGTGATTATTGAGTTAGCTATTACTTCAGATAATTACTAAAAGCTGAAAGCTGATTGCTAATTGCTGATTGCTAACTTAATAATTCCATTCTTTCTTAGTTCTAGCATTAACCAAAAATTCAATTTTACCCCGATCATGTACCATTTCTCCCACACTAGAACCTTGATAGAACAGCGCACCTGTGGGACAAGCATTAATACATTTACCACAGGAAGTACAGGTTTGAGAAGTTCCCCAAGGCTGATTTAAATCAGTAATTACGTGAGATTTTGATCCTCTACCTGCCATGTCCCAAGTATGTGCGCCTTCGATTTCATCACACACACGAACACAGCGAGTACAAAGCACACAACGATTATGATCTATGCCAAATCTATCATGAGAAGTATCAACAGAACGTTGAGGATTTTGATATTCTAAACGTACATGATCCATGCCCATTTCTATAGCTAAATCTTGTAATTCACAATTGCCATTAGCCACACAAACAGAACAAATATGATTACCTTCGGCAAATAACATTTCAATAATTGTGCGCCGATATTTTTGGAGGCGATCGCTATTTGTATTCACCTCCATTCCTTCAGAAACTTTGGTAACACAAGCTGGTAAAAGTCTATTCATCCCAGCAATTTCTACCAAACACAAACGACAAGCACCCACATCTCCCACACCTTCTAAATGGCAAAGTGTAGGAATATGTATACCCGCTTCCTGTGCTGCTTCTAGTAAGGTTTCATCCTCACGGGCGCTGATCATTTGCCCGTTAATTGTTAATGTTTTTACTGTCATACGAATTTTAGATTTTGCAATTAGTAATTATCAATTGTCAATTGTCAATTATCAATTATCAAAGCCAAATACTCATCTCGAAAATATCGCAAAGTGCTAAAAACTGGATTTGGTGCAGACTGTCCTAAACCACATAAACTGGTATATTTCACCATGTCACACAATTCTTCTAATAATTGCAAATCAGCTTGTGCAGCTTTACCATCACCAATCTTCACTAATAAATCATGGAGTTGCACAGTTCCCACCCTACAAGGAATACATTTTCCACAGGATTCATCCATACAAAATTCCATGAAAAATCGCGCCACATCTACCATATTTGTGGTTTGATCCATGACAATCATGCCACCTGATCCCATCATTGATCCCAAAGCAGTTAAGGATTCATAATCTACAGGTGTAGCAAATTTTGACGCTGGTATACATCCTCCAGAAGGTCCTCCAGTTTGTACTGCTTTAGCAATACCACCATCAGGAACACCACCACCCATTTCTTCCACAATTTCTTCTAAAGTTGTCCCCATAGGTACTTCTATTAAACCTGTATTGCGGATTTTTCCAGCTAGTGCAAAAACCTTTGTTCCTTTACTTTTTTCTGTGCCAATACTCGCAAACCATTCCGCACCATTTCTCATAATTGGCGCAATATTTGCAAAGGTTTCTACATTATTAATTAAGGTGGGATAACCCCATAAACCAGATTCCGCCGGATAAGGTGGCCGGGGGTTAGGAACACCACGTTTACCTTCAATAGAAGCCATTAATGCTGTTTCTTCACCACAAACATAGGCACCGGCACCAATGCGAATTTCGATTTTAAAATCAAAGGGTGATTCAAAGATTTGTGAACCTAAAAGTCCTAATCTTTGGGCTTGGCGAATGGCAGTTTCTAATCTTTTAATAGCGGTGGGATATTCTGCCCTCACATAAATATAACCTTGACTTGCGCCCACAGCATAAGCAGCGATCGCCATTCCTTCTAATACTCTATGAGGATCACTTTCTAATACACTCCGGTCCATAAATGCACCGGGATCACCTTCATCCGCGTTGCAAATAACAAACTTTTTCTCACCTTGAGATTTGGCAACTGTCGCCCATTTTAAACCTGTGGGATAACCAGCACCACCTCTTCCTCTTAAACCACTTTTAGTAATAGTTTCTACTACCTCAGAGGGTTTCATTTCTCTTAACACTTGGTAAAGGGCTTGATAACCATTTTCCACAATGTAAGATTGAATCCTATCCGGGTCAACTTTACCACTATTTTCTAACACAATGGGTAATTGTTTAGTAAAAAATGGTTGGCTCAAATCTTGCTGTTTTAAATCTGTTTCCTTACCCTGTACAGCCTCAATTACTTTTGCTGCATCCTCTGGGGTAACTTGTTCATAAAGTTTCGTTTCTTTGTTGTTTTCTTGATCCACCTGAACTAAAGGACCTTGACAACAAAGCCGCATACAACCCACACCAGAAACATGAATTTCATCCTCTAAACCCGCAGCTTTTACAGATTTTTCTAAGTTATCTTTTACAGCTTGAGAACCAGAAGACAAACAACCCGCAGCAGTACAACAACGAATCTGTACAGGTTTCGCCTGAGAACGTTCTATTCTGGCAATTTCTAATAATTCATTTAGTTCCATTCTGCCATTCTCCCACTTTTTCACAAACTGTTTCTGAAGTTTGATTTCCTAAAACAGCACCATCAAAAACTACCGCCGGTGCAATCCCACAAGCACCTAAACATCTGGCAGTTAACAGGGAAATTTCTCCATCAGGTGTTGTATCTCCGGCTTTAATTTTGGTGGTATTTTCTAAACTTGTTAAAATTGCTTGTGCGCCTTTTACATAACAAGCAGTACCTGTACAAACTACACAATTATGTTTACCTTTGGGGGCAAGGGAAAACAAATGATAGAAAGTTGCTACCCCATAAACCCGACTGGGTGGTAATTTTAATTGGTGGGCAATGTACAACAATAAATCTAGTTCTAAATAACCGAATAATTCCGAAGCCCGATGGAGAATTTCAATCAGTGCATCTTGTTGATATTGATGCCGTTTGATTGTTGCATCCAACATTTTTAAACGTTTATCTCCACTCGGATGAGTAGAGGTTTCTTTAACAGAAGTTGTCATAATGATTGGTAATTGGTAATTGGTAATTGGTAATTGGTAATTGGTAAATTTATTTCTGTCACCTGTCACCTGTCCCCTGTCACCTGTTACCTATTCCCTCAAAATGTATAATATACACAGAACAAGGTGCATGATGTAAAACATAACTACTAACACTACCGATTAAAAATTCTGTGATTCCAGAAAGTCCACGTCGTCCAATCACAATCAAATCCGCATTCCATTCTTTAGCAAAGTTACAAATTACTTTACCCGGACTACCGACATTTTGCGAAAATTCAGTATTAATATTCTCAGCATTTGCTTGGGCGCAGAATGCTTGTAAAATTTCCAAACCTTCGTTTTTATGGACTTCCAGTTTTTGCAAGTACCTTTTCATGCTGTCATCACCCCAGCCTGGATAGTAATCCATCTGAGAAATAACCATTACATCATGAATGCCGTCTTCATCAGGTGATAGAACGTGCAATAGCATTAATTTGGCTGATGTTAACCTTGCTAAAGACAGGGCTTGTTCAAAAACTTGCTTACCCATGTCCGAGCGATCCAATGCAACTAAAATTTTGTTAAACATCGCTACCCCCATCTTAGCTCGTCAATTATTGAAAATAGCTCTTTCTGCTTTCTAGATTCTTGGTTAGTCAAAATATGTTTATTTCATTTGGGTTTCTGGACACTCATCTTCACAATTCCTTAATTTTTCACACCTGCCCTGTGACTTGGTTCTACACTTATGCTTATACGCAAACAATTTGAGGAACTTGTGAGGATAAATTATTGGTACTTCAGTCAGTATTCATCTGAGAAATTCTTGTAAACATTCAGTTGTCAGCCGTCAGCCGTCGGCAATAACCTAAAAACCATCAATAATCAGGTGTTCAAAAATCAAATAGGAGTCCTATAGCTAAATAGTTACGTTTAATTAATATTTAATTAATATTCAATTATTATTTAATTAATATTTAATAATCTACTGTTTTATGACTTATAGCGTTTCCTGCTCTAATGAAGTACACACCAATTTATTCCCTGTTCCCTGTTGCCTAAAACGAAAAAACTTTATACCTCACTAGCATGAGAACGGTTATATTCTGATTTGTGACTACTGAATTATTACAGAATATATATTTTTAGCTTTATATAAATTTATGTTTCTACATCAATGTTAATATTGAATGTATAAAGTTAAACTTGTTTAAATTATATCTAGGAAACCTCAATTTAATATTGAGTTCTTTTCCACTATTACCAGCTTTTAAAGGTACGATATTAGGGAAGCTTTTAATATGAAGATTTTAGTGATCGAGGATGACGAGTTAAATGCCTATGCACTTACCACCTTTCTCACTGAGCAAAATTATGCAGTAGAAGTGGCCAATGATGGTGATATCGGCTGGGATTTAGTCGAAACTTACGATTATGATTTAATTCTTTTAGATGTTATACTGCCCAAACTGGACGGTATTAGTTTATGTAAGAAAATTCGCTCTAGTGGTCGGCAAGTACCGATTTTATTATTAACAGGATGTGATAGCTCTCACGATAAAGCCATTGGCTTAGATGCAGGTGCTGATGATTATGTAGTTAAACCTTTCAATCAAGAAGAACTTGTAGCCCGTGTCAGGGCATTATTAAGACGGGGTAGCATCGCCTCACAACCTGTATTAGAGTGGGGAAACTTACGATTAGATCCCAGTAGTTGTGAAGTAACATATCAGCAAAATCTCCTCTCACTCACACCAAAAGAGTATGCTTTGTTAGAACTCTTGATGCGAAATAATCGCCGAGTCTTTAGCTGTGGCATGATTTTAGAGCATCTTTGGTCCTATGAAGACACACCGGGAGAAGAAGCCGTTCGCACCCACATTAAAGGTTTACGTATGAAGCTAAAATCAGTGGGAGCGCCTCACGATTTAGTAGAAACAGTATATGGTATTGGTTATCGTCTGAAACCCCAGGAAGATGAAGGAGAGCAATTAGGAAATAGGGGAAATAAAAAGACCAAAGAAACAGGAGAAACAGGGGTATTAAAGGATCAGAAAAGCAATTTAAAATCTCAGCCAACTCTTACAGCTATTGGGGAAATTTGGCAGCGATTTCGTGGCCGGGTAGAGGAACAAGTTACTATCATAGAACAGGCAGTACAACAGATTGTAAATTCAAGCTTAAACTCAAGCTTAAACTCAGAAGTGCAAACTGAAAATTCATCACTTGCGCTATCACAGGCTATTAAAGAAGCCCACACTTTAGCAGGATCTTTAGGCACTTTTGGTTTGCCTAATGGTTCAGAATTAGCGAGAAAAATTGAAAAATTACTCAAATATGGTAAAAACCTAACTACAGTTGACACAACCAATCTCAAAAATTGGGTTAAATTACTCCGTCAAGAAATTGATAGCAAAAATCGGGAAAATCTACCCTCTCCCAATAATAACCATAAACATTCTTTAAATTTACCACAACCATTAGACCAAACAACCACTAAAGCCAAAATATTAGTCGTAGATGATGACCCACAAATTTTAGCATTATTACAAACATTACTTACACCTTGGGGAATGGAAATTATTCCACTTAATGATCCCCTGCATTTTTGGCAAACTTGGCAAAGTTTCCAGCCTGATATGCTGATTTTGGATATAGAAATGCCTGGTACAAATGGGATTGAATTATGTCAAATGATTCGCAACGATCCCCAAGGTAGTGAACTACCAATTTTATTTCTTACTGTCCATAATGATGCCGAAATAGTGAATCAAGTTTTTAGCGCAGGTGCTGATGATTTTGTCAGCAAACCCATCATAGGATCGGAGCTAGTTAACCGCATTATTAACAGATTAGAACGGGTGAAACTGTTAAGAAGAATGGAGCAAAATCGAAACAAGCAAGTTAATAACCTAGAAAATAAAAATAGATTTATTCAGGAAAGTTATCACAATTTAGTCGAAGTTTATCCAGAAACAATTTTGATTGTCAGTCAAGATAAATTGGTGTTTGTAAACAGTGCCGCAGTTAAACTTTTTGGTGTCACATCAACAGCAGAATTATTAGGGAAGAAATTTATTGACTTTGTACATCCCGATTTTCAAAGGGAAATGAACAAAGAACTGCAAAACCTCCAAATCAAGAAACAATCAATTCCCTTGCATGAAGTTAAATTGATCAGGTTAGACGGTAGGGAAATTCATGTAGAAATAGTAGTTGCTTCTCTCACCTACAAAGGTCAATCAGCAGCCCAAATATTTGCTCGTGATATTACTCAACGCAAGCAAACAGAATTAGCACTGCACAAAGCTAAAGACGAACTAGAATTAAGAGTAGCAGAACGTACAGCCGAGTTAATTACTGTAAATCATCAATTACAATCACAACTTGATGAAAGACGACGGACACAGGAAGAACTGCGAATTTCTCAAACTCGATTTGAAGGCATTTTAAGTATAGCTGATGATGCCATTATTTCTATTGATAGTAATCAAAAAATTACTTTATTTAATCAAGGTGCAGAAAAGATTTTTGGTTACTCTGCTCAAGAAGTGCTAGGAGAAAAACTAGATTTACTATTACCTATACGCTTTGCTGAACAACATCGCCATCATGTATCTGATTTTGGTAAATCTTCAGGTTATGCTCGCAGAATGGGAGAAAGAAGAGAAATATTTGGTTGCCGCAAAGATGGTACTGAATTTCCCGCAGAAGCTTCTATTTCTAAATTAGAAGTGGGTGAAGAATGTGTTTATACAGTAATATTGCGAGATATAACTGAACGTAGACAAGTGGAAAAAATGAAAGATGAATTTGTCTCTGTTGTCAGTCATGAATTGCGTACTCCCCTAACATCAATTCACGGATCTTTAGGAATGTTAGCTAGTGGTTTATTACCAACAGATTCAGAACAGGGTAAACGCTTATTACAAATAGCCACTGATAGCACCGAGCGTTTGGTGAGATTAATTAATGACATTCTCGACATTGAGCGCATCGAGTCGGGTAAAGTCAAAATGGAACGGGAAACTTGTAATTTAGAAGATTTAATTAACTCGGCTGTGAATATTATGCAGCCTCTAGCCAATAAAGCTGGGGTAAAATTATCTATTTCTAGTGTATCTGTAAAACTCTGGGCTGATCCAGATCGGATTATTCAAACTTTAACAAATTTGTTGAGTAATGCGATTAAATTTTCCACATCTGGGGCTACAGTTTCCTTGCTGACAGAATTAAAAGAAGATGAGGCGCTGGTGACAGTTACAGATACTGGAAGGGGAATACCAGCTGATAAGTTAGATAGTATTTTTGAACGATTTCAACAAGTTGATTCTTCAGATTCACGCAACCATGATGGTACTGGTTTAGGGTTAGCGATTTGTAAGAGTATTGTACAGCAGCACGGCGGACAAATCTGGGTAAAAAGTTTGTTAAACAAAGGTAGTAGTTTTTATTTTACACTGCCAATTTGCCAGATTGACCAAACACCTGAATTAGAAAATTATGCCATTGAAGAAACTGAAGAAATTATCATTACTAATCAGCATTCTTCTTTGGTTTTAGTTTGTGATGACGATGCGGTAATTCGTAGTGAATTAAAAAACTTATTGGAACAAGGGGGATATCGGGTAATTACAGTAGATAGAGGTGAAGAGGCGATCGCTCAAGCCATTGCTAAACATCCCGATGTCATTGTATTAGATTTACTTATGCCCGGTATGAATGGCTGGGAAACAATGGCACTATTAAAAAAACGTCCAGATACTCAGGATATACCAATTGTGATTTGTAGTGTCTACAAACCCAATAAAAATAATCAACCCAGTGCTAATTTTGTTGATTGGTTAAGCAAGCCAGTAGAGGAAAATTCCCTGTTAAATTCCTTGAGAAAAGTTGTATCTGAACCTTCTCGCAAAGTTAAGATTTTAATTGTTGAAGATGATCATGATTTGGCAGATTTATTAGCAACTTTGTTTGCTAGACATGATATTGAAACTTTCCTGGCTAAAACTGGTAGAGAAGCTATTCATCTCAGTCAAAAGGTAAATCCTGATTTACTAATTCTTGATTTAATCTTGCCAGAGAGTGATGGTTTTACAGTTGTAGATTGGTTAAAACAACATAATCAACTTTTTAGTATTCCCGTAGTTGTTTATTCTGCTAAGGATTTGGATGATTCAGAACGCCATCGACTAAAATTAGGACATACAGAATTTTTGACTAAAGGAAGAGTTACTACCCAAGAATTTGAACAACGGGTGATGGATCTGCTACAAAGAATTACCAATAATCATTAGTCAGGAGTCAGATCATGAAAATGATGTTACAATCAACGTCAGTATCTCACATTCCCAATCTAAAATCTAAAATCTAAAATCTAAAATCTAAAATCTAAAATCTAAAATTTATCAGGGGATAGAAATCATGAACAAAAAGCGAATTTTAGTAGTTGATAATGAGCAGTATATTCAAGAAGTAGCTAAAATTTGTTTAGAAACTGTTGCAGGGTGGGAAGTGCTGACAGCTAGTTCTGGGCAAGAGGGAATAGTACAAGCCGAAAATCATCAACCAGATGCGATTTTACTAGATGTCATGATGCCAGATATGGATGGACTTGCTGCTTTTGCAAATTTACAAGCAAATCCAAATACAAAAGAAATTCCTGTGATTTTGTTAACTGCCAAAATTCAAGCTGCTGATCGTCGTCGCTATGCTCAGTTAGGTATGAAAAGTGCGATCGCCAAACCATTTAATCCTCTAGAATTAGCCGATCAAGTCGCATCTGCCTTGGGTTGGAATTTGGAAAACTAACACAAGTAATTGCATCAAATATGAACAATTGACAATTATCTCTCCCTTAAAGTCAGAGAATTTAAAAAGCGGAATTTTTTGCTTTTTTACCCTGTAAATAGGAGGTTTTAAATCTTGAATGCAACAATTAATTATTGAAACAATTATCAATTGTCAATTATCAATTCTCAATTGATAACGACATCGCGTGTAAATTTAATTCCCCCTTTTCAATTGGTGAGAGATAATATTTAAACCATTGACTCGCTAATCTTCCTACTTCTTCCATAGCACCAGGTTCGCTAAATTTGTGACTAGCTTCAGGAATAATTTCTAATTGTTTATGCTGGGTGGGAATTTCTGATATTGCATCCTCATTCATCGCAATTATCGCACAATCATTACCACCAACAATCAATAAAGTTGGAGTGTGTACATAACCAAGACTTTCAATTACCAAATCAGTATAACCACTACGGCAAACTATCGCCCCCACATTCATCGGACGAGCTAATGCAGCTAAAAATGCTGCCCCACTACCTCTATTTACACCAAAATAACCAACTTTTAAATCACGAGTCAGGGTATTTTCAAACAACCAATCTGTAACCGTAATTAACCGCGAAGATAAAAAACTAATATCATAACGAAAATGTTGAGTACGCTGATCAATTGCATCCTCTTCTTCAGTCAATAAATCTATTAATAGAGTTGCCAATCCTTCCTGCTGACGCAACAAATGAGCTAAATAATGATTGCGGTTACTATAACGACTACTACCGGAACAATGAGCAAATACAACAATTCCCTTAGCTTCTGGTGGTACAACTAATTCTCCTTTTAGTTGCATGATTCCTAACTTAATGGTAACAATTTGCTCTAAAACATTCCAAGATTCTTGAGCTTTCATTTGTTTAACCTTTTAGGTAATGGGTAATTGGTGATTGGTGATTGGTAATATCTAAAATCTAAAATCTAAAATCTAAAATTTCTTTCACTTCCTCATCAGTAGTTTGGGAAAAGTCTTCATACCATAATCCAATCGCAGACAGGTATTCTATAATTTGCAAACACACTACTTCATCTACCTCTGACTGCAATTCTTTATAAGTGCTTGCCGGTGCAACTGGTATAGCAACAACTATTTTTTTAGGTTGTTGTTGTTGAAGAATCGCAATAGCAGCACGCATAGTTGAACCAGTAGCAATACCGTCATCTATCAAAATCACAGTTTTATTTTCGACGTTTATAGGTGGAGCATCCCCGCGATAAGTGCGATCGCGCCGCTGTAATTCTTGCAACTCCTCAGCCGCAACTGCCTGAATCGTTTCTTTATCTATTCCCAAAGTATTGATCACATCAGAATTTAATACTCCTATTCCCCCAGCAGCGATCGCCCCCATTGCCAATTCTTTATGACCAGGTACACCCAATTTTCTCACTATACAAACATCTAAAGGTGCATTTAAAGCTTTCGCTACTTCAAACGCCACCGGCACACCCCCACGCGGTAAAGCTAACACCAACAAGTTTTCTTCGTTAGTATAAGCGGTCAAATTTTGCGCTAACATTTTTCCTGCTTCTGTACGGTTGCGAAATCTGCTCACCATCACGATCACCTCCTGATACTGATTTTGGATTTCGGATTTTAGCTGCAAAGATTTTGCATGGGTAACTGATAATTGGTGATTGATAATCAATCTTTTCCCCTAACTATTACCTATGATTTTTGTAAATCTTCGTAACAGACAGAAAACTTTTAAATTTGTGATCCTTGTTGCACTGTTAAAGATACAGCCTATTTTCTTATAAAATCTCGAATCAGTTCATTCCTAATTCCTAATTTAAAAATTCTGATCCTGACTCCTGAATTCTTACAACAAGTTTACAATATTGATACTCAGCGAGTTGATGATTTATTATTCCTGCATATTTCCCAAAAATTGATTAACATAGCCAATATAGCCGAAGTTATATCAGATAAAAACCACAATAGGTATAGATTTAAAATACTCCCCAAGGAAGACTAACTATGTTTCACAAAATTTTAGTTGCTCTCGACAACTCAGAAAGAAGTCAGTATATTTTTGATCAAGCTCTATTTTTGGCTCAGGCAAGTGAGGCAGAAATGATGTTGCTTCACGTTCTATCCCCCTTAGAAGATCCTTACATCAATCCCATATTTTTGCAACCAGAAACAATTTATCCTACCTTGCATACTGAAACTATTAATCAATATATGCAAGCTTGGGATAAACTAAAACAAGATAGACTAGATTGGATGCGATCGCTGACTCAAACGGCAATTAAGGCAGGTGTCAAAACTGAGTTTACCCAAACCGTAGGTGATGCAGGCCGAGTGATCTGTGAATTAGCTTTAAGTTGGCCAGCTGACTTAATTATAGTCGGTCGCAGAGGACGTACTGGCATTAGTGAAATTTTATTAGGGAGCGTCAGCAACTACGTTTTACATCATGCTTATTGCTCTGTTGTCACCATACAAGGCCTCACGCCTCCTACCATAGCAAACACCGAAAATACACAAGTAACTTCCACCTGAAATGATCACAATTTTTTAATATTTTTTTAATATTTGTCCCTGTGCCAACAGGGATCTTGAAATACTCCCAAATTCTGGGTTATCACTTCAATACAAGCCATAAGTCGAAATACACCAGTGCAGGTAAATGAACTACAAAATTTTCCCAAATTTCGATTCAAAATCAAGTATCAAGGCTGGTTTACTCCTCACTACTTACTGTACAGACAGTTAGTCCAAACGTCTCTGTGGACTCCTAAATTCTGCTGTAAGTGCTGTAAGTTAAGTTTATTTGCAACTCGTCTCTTAAGACAGTTTCTTGCTAAGTTTACTACAAATGTTATGAACTTAGCAGCGACTATACTAGATAATAGCAATTTATCAAAGACATCCCAATTTAAAATCTCGAGGCATCAATGAATTTTACTAATCTTCACAAAAAAACAAACGAATATAAAGAACTTAAAGAAAAACCACATTGGCAAGGACCAACTGCAATAAAAACAACTGTCAAAGGTCGAGATATCAAGCCACAAGAGGCTATGAACGATATGAGCATTGGTGATGATCTTAATCGCGGTAGAGTAGCCATTTTTATTGATGGTTTAAGCTTATTTCACTCTGCCTTGCAACTAGGCATTGAAATTGACTATGTTAAATTACTTTGTCGTTTAACTCAAACCTCTAGGCTTTTACGGGCTTTCTTTTATACTGGTGTCGATGCCAGCAAAGAAAAGCAACAGGGGTTTCTGTTGTGGATGCGTCGCAATGGCTATCGTGTAGTCACCAAAGACATACTTGCAGTTTCCGAGAATGGTAAAAAACCCAATCTGAATGTGGAAATTGCTGTGGATATGATTACTCTAGCTCCCTACTACGATACCGCTGTGTTAGTCAGTGGAGATGGAGATTTAGCCTATGCTGTCAATGCCGTTACCAGCTTGGGATCTAGAGTAGAAGTAATTGGTCTACAAAGCATGACCAGTGATAGCCTGATTGATGTGGCTGATTATTTCATTGATTTCGACAGTATTAAACAGTACATTCAAAAAGATTCTCAAGTCGGTTATACTTATCGGTCTTCGTCTACTTCCCAACTTTAAATTCCCATTTAATTACTTTAACTACTGACTCCTCACTCCTGAATTTTGAGGTCAGCATTTTCCCAGCTATTTTGTCTGTTCCAAATTGACTGGTTCTAGTACATCTATTGAGGATGTAGCTGATGCTGCATTTTATTTGCCACTTTTTTAGACCTGTGCTATACCAAAAAAGGAATAGCTGATTAACATTTATATGTATAATTGCTATCCTAACTACCTTATCAATTGATAATTGTCCATTGTGAAAGACTTGGCGCAAGATTTATGCGAGGAAGTAATCAGAACCAAAAAATTATTTAGGAGCGCAAATAGTGACCCAGATCCAATTAACATTAGTGATTAGTTACCTACTAATGACTTGCTATTTTTTTACCAATTGGTTAAAGTTTTCCCTTCTTCACCCTACACATACACCAGAGGATAAATTTTTATCATTTGTTATGTTTGTAATCACTACCATCTTCTGGCCTGTAATTATTCCGATATCTTGCTTCAAAATCCTCAAAAATCGCCAACTGGAATCTAATACTATAATTCCTGTGCTTTTAGCTATTTTTGCTCTTAGCTTTTCCTACTATATCACCTCTCTTTGAATAGTTATCATATAGTGATCCGATTTGATTCATGAATTGTTCGTGGAGGCAGGGAACAGGAAAGAAGGCTTTCAGTATGTACTGAGTTCTGTTCAAAAATCAAATAGGAGTCCTATATCTGTTTGGAAAGGTAACAGGTAACAGGTAACAGGGAACAGAAGGCAAAAGACAAGAGGCAAAATAATTTTAGATTTTAGATTTTAGAGGTTGTTTGAAAACTTTTTCGTGTGGGATTTGACACCCGCAGATCCCCCATTATCCCCCTTAAAAAGCAGGGCATTTTCCAAGTCGGGGGTAAATTGCAAAATCATTTCCCCAAAACCCTTTTCCACAGGTCAATAGAAGCTTTTTTTTCTAATTTTTGATTAGGGTTTGCTGAAAAAGTCTTGTCGTGATGACAGGTGCTACGCCACGGTGACAGTTTCAAGAGTTGGATAGGAACGATTTTTCCTTTGAGTAGGAATTAAATGCAAGGTTTTTAAGTTTCCACCCCGTAAAAGCTTGCACTTTTTTAACTTCCAGCAGGCTAAGACCCTTTACCTGTAATCTTTTCATGTTTATTCAGCAAGCCCTAATTAATATGAAAAACAAGCCCAAATATTGATGGTCAAAAGGTTCTAGCGATCGCAAATTAAGAGAATTAAAACACCCTGCTTTGTAAGGGGGTTGGGTGTATCTCCATGAATTTTGATACTTTTCAAACATCCTCTGAGATTGGAGATAACAAAAACAATCCAAAATCCAAAATAAATAACTCCTGCCTCCTGCCCACTCTAATTATTGGATATTTGTGGGAAAAGTCCCCGGTCGGACAGCAATATTAATACTTTGTCCATTGCGACGTAAATCTAAGCGCAAATTCCCTCCCACTTGTGCTTTTTCCACCGCTTTCTGTACAGCAGATGCTTCTGTTACTACTTCACCGTTTAGCCTTTGAATCACATCCCCAGCACGTATTCCGGCTTTAGCTGCGGGTGAGTCGGGCATGACTCTAACTATTAATACTCCTTGATTTTCATTCACAGTTAAACCACTGTTGGGATCTGAATTAATCCGTTGTTTTAACTCAGGTGTGATCCCTACCATCTGAATGCCTAAATATGGATGTTGCGCTTTACCTGTAGTGATTAATTGATCAGAAATTCGTTTTGCTGTATTGATAGGAATTGAAAATCCTAAACCTTGCGCTCCTTGAATGATTGCTGTATTCATGCCAATTACTTCTCCACGGGCATTGAGCAATGGACCGCCAGAGTTACCAGGGTTAATTGCTGCGTCGGTTTGAATAAATTCTACTCGTTTATCAGGAACACCTACTTGGTTGCTAGAACGTCCTGTGGCGCTAATAATACCTGTAGTTACAGTATTATCTAAACCCAAGGGATTACCAATAGCGATCGCCCATTGTCCCGGTTGTAACTGATCAGAATTACCCAAAGATACAGTCGGTAAATTATTTGCTTCAATTTTTACCACTGCCACATCAGTTAATTCATCTTTTCCTACTACTTTACCTTGAAAAGTGCGTCCATCCTTTAACGTGACTGTCACCCTATCCGCACCTTCCACTACATGAGCATTAGTCAAAATACGACCATCCGCACTTATGATGAAACCTGAACCCGCACCCCTTTCTACCCGGTTTCCTCCCCTTGGTAATCTTGACCCAAAAAACTGCCGGAAAAACGGATCATTAAATTCTTCCGGTATCCTGCTTTGCACAGTGCGAGAAGAGTTAATTCGCACCACCGCAGGTCCTACTCTCTGTACAACCTGAGTCACAAAATTCGGATCTGTGTTTCCTGGTAATGGCGGCGCTGCATTTACACTTTGTACAGCTAGTTTAGATGCCGTTTCAGCCACTTGCTGTTGGTTATTTGCTAAATAGCCTCCTGCAAAAGTCATCCCTGATCCCAGCAACACCAAGGATAAAGAAGCCGCTGCTTTTTTCCAAGGCGCATGATCATGGCTTTTGGTTAACAGATTATCTTTGTCTTGAGGTTGGTTTTGCATTGCTTTATCTGAAAGGATATTTAGAGTTGTTACTAATGTAGATATTTTTTTGGCAGATTTTGTTGCCTAATTCCATCACTGTCAACAGTTTAGCTGCTATTAATCAGCACCAGTATTTAGTGAGATACACCCACAAATGTAAATTTTTCCAAAAAATCTATAAAATCTGTTAAGATTATAGCAACTTACCTAATTTCACTATACAAGACCTACCCAACTGGAAAATTCGGGAAACCGGATAGCGGTTTGTTAAAAGCTGACACCTTGACAAGATTCTATCTCTGATATTAACTTAAAATAACAAACGTTCGATATAAAATAACAAAACAAAAAGAAAACATCAACTATGCCGAAAATTGTGGATCATGAACAATACCGCAAAGAATTACTCGGCAAGTGTTTTGACTTATTTGCAGACAAAGGATATGGCGCTATCACCATGCGGCAAATTGCTAACAGTTTAGGGGTTTCCACGGGTACGCTTTATCACTACTTCCCCAGTAAACAAGCTTTATTTGAACAACTGGTAGAAGAAATTAGTCAGCAAGATGTGATGGCAGCTTTAGCAGAATTAGGAGGGAAAAACAACATTTCAGAAATGATGACAGCTTTGGGTAATTATCTTGTCAATAACGAAGATTACCTAATTAAATGGACCTATGTTTGGGTTGATTTTTGTCAAAATCAAGACTCAAAAACCATGCTTAATAATAGCACAGTTTTTAAACGTGCTAACAAAAGATATCAACAAGCAGCTTGTGAATTTTTGGGTATTGAAGATCAAGTTTTAGCATCATTTGTATTGAGTTTTGTCAACGGTGTAATTCTGGAAAAATTATGGGGTGATGAAACAATTGATTTTATGGAACAGTGCCAACTTTTAGGGGAAATGTTAACAGCTTATTTACAGACAAAGAAAAGGTAAATATCATTAATTGAACGCAGATAAACGCAGATTTTTTTATTGTGTGGAGTCAAAAAAATGAGTTATAAATTATTATTGAAACCAGGAAATCAAGGGTTAATTGTTTTGGTTTTAGTAGCCACCGCTATAACTGCGGGAATTGCAATCTATGGTATTTCTAATTTTAGTAAAGTTGGCAATGCGTCCACTGGAGAATTAACAGAAACTGCTGCTATTCCTAGTAAGGTAACAGCTTTAGGAAGATTAGAACCAGAAACAGAAGTAATTAAGCTATCTGCACCTTTAGCATTAGATGGAGATAGAGTAGAAAAAATCCTCTTTAAAGAAGGTGATATAGTTAAAGCAGGAGAGGTAATTGCGATTTTAGATTCACGGTATAAATTGCAAAATGCTGTCCTCCAAGCTGAGAAACAAGTGAGAGTTTCCCAAGCCAAACTTGAGCAAATAAAAGCTGGAGCTAAAACTGGAGAAATTCAAGCACAAAAAGCTAATATTGAAAGAATAAAAGCCCAGTATGAAGGGGATAAAAATGCTAAACAACAAAATATTGCCAGAATAGAAGCTCAATGGCAAGGTGATAGAATTGCCCAACAAGCAACTATTAATAAATTAACAGCAGAATTAAATAATGCAGAATCAGAATATCAACGTTATCAACAGTTATATTCAGAGGGTGCAATTTCTAATTCTTTAATTGATAGTAAACGGTTAAATGTAGAAACTGCCAAACAACAATTAAGTGAAGCGAAAGCAGTTATTGAACGTATAAATTCTACAGCAACCAAACAATTAGCCGAAGCAAAAGTGGCATTAAATAGAATTAACACTACTAGCAATAAACAAATTAACGAAGCCAAAGCTACACTTAACAGTATTGCCGAAGTTCGTCCTGTAGATGTGAACTTAGCACAAACAGAAGTTGAAAGTGCGATCGCTGATCTTAAACGCGCCCAAACTGAACTCCAAGCAGCATTTATTCGCGCTCCAATGACAGGAAAAATTCTCAAAATTCATACCCGTGTCGGTGAGAAAATAAGTGAATCTGGTATTGCAGACTTTGCACAAACAGAACAAATGTTAGCAGTAGCAGAAGTTTATCAAACTGATATTAATAAGGTAAAGATTGGACAAAAAGCTGTAATTACCAGTCCTACATTTACAGGTGAACTGCGGGGAGAAGTTGCCCAAATTGGTTTACAAGTCAATCGTCAAAATGTGTTTAGTAACCAACCAGGGGAAAATTTAGACAGTCGAGTTATTGAAGTGAAAATTAAACTCACTTCTGAAGATAGTAAAAAAGTTGCAGGTTTTACTAACTTACAAGTACAAACAGCAATTGAATTGTAATGGTGATTGGTGACTGGTGATTGGTGATTGGTGATTGGGTAAAAATAACTAATAACTAACAAATAATAACTAATGACAAATGACTAAAAAACTATTTCTGAAAACGCCTCTTGCTTTGCGTCAGCTAATGAAAGAAAAAACGCGGTTAGCTGTTGCCGTGGCTGGGATTACTTTTGCTGATATGTTGATTTTTATTCAGATGGGTTTTGAAAGTGCATTGTTTGATGCAGCAATTCAACCACATCGCAATTTATCAGCAGATTTAGTATTAATTAATCCTCAATTTAATACCTTATTCTCTGTGAAAAGTTTTTCCAGAGAAAGACTCTATCAAGCATTAAGTTATGATGGAGTAAAATCAGTTAATTCTGTTTATATTGGTACAGGACAATGGCGCAATCCTGAAACACGAATTGATCGAGCTATTTTAGTTTGGGGAGTAGATCCAAATCAACCAGGATTGAAATTTCCAGAAGTGCAAAAAAATAACGATGCTCTCAAACCACTAAATCAAGTAATGTTTGATCAAGCTGGTCGTCCAGAATATGGTGCTGTAGGTGAAATATTCAAAAAAACAGGCAATTTTCAAACAGAACTGAATAATAAATCTGTGAGTGTTAAAGGTGTATTTAGTAATGGTGCTTCCTTTGCTGCTGATGGTAATGTGATTACGAGTGATTCCACTTTTTTGCAATTATTTCCTGAACGTAAACCCGATCAAATTGAAGTAGGTTTAATTAATCTCCAACCAGGTGCAGATGTGGAGAAAATCAAAACACAACTGAGAATAGGATTAAATCCAGATCCTAAAAATCCCTTTGTAGAAATAGGAACACCAGAAGATTTTGCCCAAAAAGAAAAGAATTATTGGGCTAATGGTACAGGTATTGGTTTTATTTTTGGATTGGGTGTAGGAGTTGGATTTATTGTTGGTATTGTGATTGTTTATCAAATTCTTTATTCTGACGTTTCCGATCATCTTCCAGAATATGCAACTCTTAAAGCAATGGGTTATACAGATAGTTATCTTTTGGGAGTTTTAATACAAGAGGCTTTATTTTTAGCTATTTTAGGTTATTTGCCGGCATTTTTTCTTTCTTTTGGATTATATCAACTCACATTTGCAGCCACTATGTTACCCATTTCTATGAAAGTAGATCGAGCAATTACAGTGTTTATTATGACGGTGATTATGTGTAGTGTTTCTGGTGCGATCGCCCTGAAAAAACTTCGTTCTGCTGATCCTGCGGACATTTTTTAAAGTTCGTAAAAAGTTCGTAGTCAGGACTTTAGTCCTGATGTGTTCAGCAAGAATAGGCAATAAATTGCTGACTACAAACCATCACAAAATACTCACAACAAACCATGTTAAAAATTAATACTCAATCAAAAATTGCTTCAGATACAGTAATTCATGTTACTCAACTGCATCATTATTTTGGTGAAGGAAATTTAAAAAAACAAGTATTATTTGATATAAACTTAGAAATTAAAGCCGGGGAAATTGTGATTATGACAGGTCCTTCTGGTTCAGGTAAAACCACCTTATTATCATTAATGGGTGGGTTGCGTTCTGCTCAAGAAGGAAGTTTGCAAATATTAAATCAAGAAATGCGGGGAGCGAGTAAAAGCAAGTTAACTAAATTACGTCGTCAAATTGGTTATATTTTCCAAGCGCATAACTTGATGAGCTTTTTAACAGCTAAAGAAAATGTGAGAATGTCCTTAGAGTTGCATAAAGAATATTTAAATCAAGATATTAATGCTAAGGCTATTTCTATGTTAGAAGAAGTTGGGTTAGGAGATCGTGTAGATTACTATCCAGAGAGTTTATCAGGAGGACAAAAACAAAGAGTAGCGATCGCCCGTGCTTTAGTTAGTCATCCTAAAATAGTATTAGCAGATGAACCTACTGCTTCATTAGATAAACAATCAGGACGGGATGTGGTAGAATTAATGCAAAAATTAGCGAAAGAGCAAGGTTGTACCATTTTGCTTGTGACTCACGATAACCGCATTTTAGATATAGCAGATCGGATTATTTATATGGAAGATGGAAAGATGAACTAAGGAAAGTCTACTTTATTGAGGCTGGGGTTTTTACACTAATTTGATAGTAAGCATTCAGTTATCATTAGCAAACGACCATCTTAAAAAACCTGTCAGACTAAAGCATCTGACAACCATAATCAAAGAGTTTGTACTCTGTTGAAAACATGAAGAGCCATCCTGATCAACAGTGGATTATTAAAAAATTAGGGACAGCACCATTACGACGGATACTAATAGTTCCATTTGTTTTACAAATTGTCGGTGTTGTTGCCCTAGTGGGATATTTTTCCTATCAAAACGGCTCCTTGGCAGTTAACAAACTAGTTGTTGATTTACAGTTAGAAATTAGTGATCGCATTGAGCAGAAAATTAGTAATTATTTGGAAACACCTGTTAAGATCAATCAATTAAATGTAGATGCTTACGAATCTGGACAACTGAACTTATTGAATTTTTCAGCTACTGGTAAGTATTTTGTCAAACAGTTACGAACATTTGGAGCTAGTTATATTCAATTTGCTACAGCGAGAGGCGAATATATTGGTGCTGGTGATTACGGTGCTGGAATAGCGCAAATTGCAGAAATTCCTCTAGGGAAAGAACAAGGAAAGTCTTATAAATATAATACAAATTTGGCAGGCGATCGCACAAAATTAGTTTCCGTGCAAGCTTATGAACCCAGAAACGAAGCTTGGTTTTCTCAAGTGGTGAAAGTAGGTAAACCAATCTGGAGCAAAATCTACAATTGGGACACAAATCCAGAAGTTATGTCAATTGCTGCCAGCTATCCACTTTATGATCGTCAAGGAAAATTTCTTGGCGCTCTTGGCACAGATTTAAGTTTAACTTACATCAGTAATTTTTTGCAACAGCTAAAACCAGAATCTTTAGGTAAAGCATTTATTCTAGAACGTTCAGGAATGCTAGTTGCCAGTTCTACCCAAGAAAGCCCATTTCAAATGCTCAATGGTAAAGCACAAAGATTGCAAGTTTCTAACAGTCAAGACTTAATTATTCGGGAGGTGGGGACAAAAATTAATAAAAAATGGGGCAGTTTCACAAATATTGTCAATGAGGAACAAATACAAATCAAAATTAAACATCAAAAATATTTTGTTCTCATTTCTCCTTGGCAAGATGATCTTGGTTTAGATTGGTTGATAGTGATCGTTTTGCCAGAATCAAATTTTATGGCAGAAATTAAATCTGCTACTGAAAAAACCATTTTCTTGTGCGGTGTAGCTTTTTTATTGTCCACAGCAATGGGATTGTTCACTACACAGTTAATTGCCCAACCATTACTGAAATTAAATTTAGCAGCTAGACAAATTGCTCAAGGAGACTTTCAGAAAATATCGCCAAGTTCGACTCCCATTATTGAAGTTCGTGAACTGTCTGATTCATTTACCCAAATGGCAGAACAATTACAGCAATCATTTACTGAATTGACTGAGAGTAAAGCAGAACTTAACCAATTTTTGGAAAGTTTGCCCATAGGAGTAGCGATTCATCAAATTGATGGTTCTGTAGTTTACTTAAACCAAGTTACTAAATCCTTACTAGGAATAGAAACAATTAGTGAGCAAGACTTAGATAATTTGGCTACGGTTGATCAACTTTATGTCATGGGAACAGACCAACTCTATCCTAAAGATAGATTACCATTTGTGCGGGCATTACAGGGAGAGTATATACAAATTGAAGAAATTGAAATTCACAGCAATGGCAAGATAAAACCAACAGCAGTATGGGCAAAGCCAATTTTTGACCATAATGGGATGATAACTCATGCCATTACTACATTTCAGGATATTACATATCGCAAACAAACCGAACAGATTATCACTAACTATAATGCTGCACTAGAAAAACAAATTGCAGCTAAAACTGTCGAATTACGTCATCAGGAAGCCAGATTTCGTGCCATTGTTGAATTGCAAACAGAATTAATTGCCCGCAGTCATGCTGATGGTAAAATTACTTTCGTTAATGATGCTTTTTGTCGTTACTTTGGTGTAAATTCTGAAGATATTTTAGGGCATACATACCAACCATTGATTTTGCCAGATAAACAGGATTCAGCATTTGTAAATGTAGGAAATTTATCCCTACAAAATCCCATTGTCACACTTGAAAATCGAGTTCTTGCTAAAGGCGAAGTACGCTGGATGCAGTGGAATAACCGGATGATTTTCGATGAAGAAAATCGCTTTGTAGAAATGCAATATGTAGGTCGAGATATCACGGATCGTAAACTTGCAGAAGCAGCCTTAGCCGTCAGGGAACGTTATCTTTCAACTTTGGTCAATGTTCAGAATTACCTGTTAGTTAATGAATTTGACACTAACTACTACACACAAATTCTGCAATGGTTAGGAGAAACATCATCTGCATCCCGTGTTTATCTGTTTGCCAATCATGATGATGCTGATGGTAATTTTTTGACAAGCCAAAAATCTGAATGGTGTAATCAAGGCATTGATTCACAAATTGATAACCCTAACTTGCAAAATTTTCCCTACGGTCAGTTCTTTCCCAGATGGGTAGAAACTCTTTCTAGTGGCAAGATTATCAATGGTGTGGTTAGTGATTTTCCCAATGCAGAAAGGGAAATTTTACAACCCCAAGGAATTTTGGCTATCTTAGTTTTACCCTTGTTGGTGAATGGTCAGTTTTGGGGTTTTATTGGGTTTGATAATTGTACAACTGCTGAAATTTGGGAAAGGGCAGAGGTAAACTTGCTCAGTGCAGCAGCAGCAGCGATTTCGGCACATCTAGAACGGCAACAAGCTAGACGTGAACTTGTAGAGGCCAAAGAGGCAGCTGAAACTGCCAACCGTGCCAAAAGTCAGTTTCTTGCTAGTATGAGTCATGAGTTAAGGACTCCCCTAAATGCCATTATTGGATTTAGTCAGCTATTAGAAAAAGATGCCAGTCTACAAGCAGAACAAAGGGATTTTATTAACACCATCAATCAAAGTGGTGAACATCTACTTTCACTGATTGATGATGTGTTAGAAATGTCCAAAATTGAAGCAGGAAAAGTTTTCTTAAATGAAAAATCCTGTCACCTGCCCCAGTTGGTAACTACTTTGATCAAGATGCTAAGACAGCAAGCAGAATCTAAAGGATTATTTTTGGAATTGGAACTGGGGGAAAATTTGCCAGATTTCATTATTACAGATGATGGTAAGTTGCGTCAGGTGCTGATTAATTTGTTGGGTAATGCTATTAAGTTTACTGAGCATGGAGGTATTACCCTAGTAGTGGAAAATATGGAATCATTGGATAAAGGTTATCACTTACTTTTTGCAGTAGAAGATACAGGTGTGGGTATTGCTGGGGAAGAAATAGAAATTATTTTTGAGGTTTTTGGACAATCGGAAGCAGGAAGGCGATCGCAAACAGGAACTGGTTTAGGGCTACCAATCAGTCGCAAGTTTGTAGAAGTCATGGGTGGACAATTAACAGTAGAAAGTACCCTGGGTGTTGGTAGTAAATTCCGGTTTGATATTCAAGCCAAGAAAGTTGATTCACCAGTTTTGAAAGATGTAAATTCTCAAACAAGTTCCTTGAATTATACAAAAGTCTTGGTAGTTGATGATAATGCCGTAAACCGCAAATTTGCTTTATTGATGTTGAAACGTTTGGGATACCAAGCTCAAGCAGTAGATAGTGGAGAAGAAGCAATTGCAATATTGCAAAATCAGCATTTTGATGTGATATTAATGGATATACAAATGCCTGGTATGGATGGCATTGAAACAACCCAAAGAATTCGGACTTTGTACAGCGATCGCCAAAAACTCACTATTATTGGCTTCACTGCCGATATTTCTTCAGAAACCCGTCATAAATGTTTGGCTATGGGTATGAATAATTTTATCTCTAAACCTGTCAAACTGGAAACACTCCAACAAGCCTTACTTTGAATCACAGCAGGAGGCAGGAGGCAGAAGTTCTTTAATTTTGCTTTTAATTTTTCTCCTCTGTTTATCCTATTCCCTATTACCTGCCGTAAAAACTCCGTACACCGAAATTCTCTAAAACCCTTTTGCCTTTTGCCTCTTGCCTTTTGCCTTGTCATAACGACAATTTTTAACGCCTACCTACTTAGATATGATAAGTTTTCAACTGGACATGATATAACAGTTTTACCAAAAGTTTACCACAAGATTTAAAAAGAGGTATCTATGACTATTTGGGTAAATGAGCAAATTGATCCATCGGGAATGATTCATGCTTGTATTGCTTGTTGTGATCAGAGTCAAGCTCAAGATTGTCATGAGTCCTTTCAAAAAGGGTTGACTGATAAGCAAAAAGCAGATGGTTGGGTTGCACAGTTACGTACTGTAAATTCTTGGGATGAAGTTCCAGTCAATGCTTTAAAACTCAATTAATTTAGAGTTGCTTGATAAAACCTCAAATCTGTTTCCTCCTGACTCCTGACTCCTGACTTCTGACTTCTGACTCCTGACATCAAATATTGATAATTTTTTAGAAGTTTTCAGAGTTATTATCATAAGCAAGGAATAAATAAAACAAACTTGCAAAAACAGATTAAATGTGGTGAACTATTCCAGTGTTTGCACTTCTGAGCCAGGCTATCCCATTAATTTAGTTGGCAAAACGGGACAAGCTGTACAAATTTCTATTCATAACCCCAGTCAATATATCTGTGCCAACTGCGAACAGATATTACCAGATTGGACACAGCAACAGTTTTTGTGGGTGGTGGTTGTTTTACAACAATCAAAATATCCACTTTTAGAAATTACTGCGGACACAGAAACAGAAAAAGAAAGGTTACGGGAAAAGTTTATGCGGTTCGGTTGTGATGTGGCTTTTAATTTGCGCGATCGCGGTTATGTCACCGATTTAATTGATCCCCGTACAGGTTATCCTTTACTTTCCCATCCCGGTCCTGTTCCCCATGATGATACAGCAGTGGCTAAAGCTTTACTAGATTATCCAGTAATTAAAAATAAATGCTGTGTACTGGTGCATCCTCAATGGGGTGCTGCTGTTTATCCTAGTGTGTTACTTTCGGCAGCATCACCAGAAATAATTGCATCAGTAATAAAAGCGATCGCTCCTTTGCATGGGTGGACGGAAGTTGATGTTTAATTAATTCTCCTCCCATATTATTGCAGCAGTGACAACTATTGAAAATCCCCAAATCTTAACCCAAATCTTAACTTTGTTTTGGTCTTCTTAGTTGTTGAGAATTAATAGGTCCAAGAATTTGATTTAAACTTCGCAGTTGTTCAGCCGTACCCATACAAATTAGCGTATCTCCTGACATTAAAACAGTGTCTCCCGTTGGCCCACCAATGAGATTTCCATCACTGCGACGAATAGCTAAAACTAATGCGCCGGTTTGCGATCGCAATTTCGCTTTTTGTAAAGTTTGCCCCACAAAAGGACAGAAAGCCGCATCTAATAAAAATTCTTCCATATATAATTGACGGTCTGTACCAGAAAGCATCCCATCCACAAAGTCTAAAATCTGTGGTCTGAGAGCAGCCGCAGCCATGCGTTTACCTCCAGTAATATAAGGAGAAATCACCGCATCAGCCCCTCCTCTTTGTAACTTTTGTACAGCTTCCTCTGTACTTGCCCGTGCGATCGCCCGAATATTAGGATTGAGAGTTTTTGCTGATAAAACAGTATATAAATTTTCCGCATCAGAAGGCAACGCTGCCACAATACAAATTGCCCGTTCAATACCAACCTTCAACAAAGTATCATCCAGGGTAGCATCACCCTGATAGACAATATAACCTTCTGACTGAGCTTGTTGCACAGATTCAAAATCAGAATCAATCACTGCAAAAGACACACCTTCAGCCTGAAATTCCTTAGCGATTTGTCGCCCAGTCCGACTAAAACCACAGATAATATAATGTCCAGTTAATGATTCCATTAAACGCCTTTGTTGTCTGAGTCGAATACCCTCTTGAAAATAACCTTCAATTACTGCTTGAGTAAATCTATTGACAATGTAACCGAGATTGATTACACCCATTAAAATCAGGACAATTGTAAACAAACGTCCCCGACTCTCTAGCGGGTTAGTTTCGCTATATCCTACAGTAGCTAAAGTAATGACTGTCATGTAAACCGCATCTTCCCATGACCAGCCCTCCACCCACCAATACCATAAAGTTCCACTAAGGAACACAAAGACTAGGGCTACAGCCCCAGCCATTAACTCTTGTTGAATACGTTTATATTTTTGCTCAAGGGTAGAATACACAGGTAATGACAATTGTAAGAATTCAGGAGTCAGGAGTCAGAAGGTTTGATAAATTGATTAATTATCGTAACCAATCAACCTTAAGCTATCAGCCAAAAGTTAAATGCTGACTGAAAAATTAAAAATTAAAAATTAAAAAGATTCTACTTTATACTATAGTATATTTTGAAATATTTATAAAAACCTGCTAAATAGATTATAGAATTAAAAATTTCAGGAGGTGCGGTAGTGAGTATCCAAAGTTTAGTTGAACAGCCGATACATCCCTCAAATATGACTGCCTTTAGTGCAGATAGTTTTAATCAAGTGGTGATGTCTACCTACGAACGCTTTCCCATAGCTTTAGAACGAGGTGCTGGCTGTCGCGTTTGGGATACCCAAGGCAGGGAATATCTCGATTTTGTGGCGGGAATAGCTACTTGTACTTTGGGACACGCCCACCCAGTCATGGTAGAGGCAGTCACACGCCAAATTCAAAAACTGCATCATGTCTCGAATTTGTACTATATTCCCGAACAAGGGGAATTAGCCCAATGGATTGTAGATCATTCCTGTGCAGATCGGGTGTTTTTCTGCAACTCAGGCGCTGAAGCCAACGAAGCAGCAATTAAACTAGCGAGAAAATACGCTCACAAGGTTTTAGAAATTGCCCACCCCATCATTTTAACCGCCCATGCCAGTTTTCACGGCAGGACTTTAGCCACTGTCACCGCTACCGGACAACCAAAGTATCAAAAAAACTTTGATCCTTTAGTCCCTGGTTTCCACTATGTTAAATATAACGATATTAAAGAAGTGGAAGCGGCTGTTACTGAGTTGGATGAAGGAAATTATCGCGTCGGTGCAATTTTAATTGAACCTTTACAGGGAGAAGGGGGAGTCCGTCCTGGAGATAAGAAGTATTTCCAACGATTACGGGAAATTTGTGATGAAACCGGCATTTTATTGATTTTCGATGAAGTGCAAGTAGGGATGGGACGCAGTGGTAAATTATGGGGTTATGAACATCTGGGAGTAGAACCAGATATTTTCACCAGTGCTAAAGGACTAGGTGGCGGTATCCCCATCGGTGCAATGATGAGCAAGAAATTCTGTGATATTTTTGAACCAGGAGAACACGCTAGTACATTTGGTGGCAATCCTTTTGCTTGTGGTGTAGCTTTGAGTGTGTGCCAAACTTTGGAAACAGAGAACATTTTAGAGAACGTGCAAGAACAAGGCGCACATTTACGGGAAGGATTAAAAATGATTGCGCGTAAATATCCTCATCATATTTCCGAAGTGCGGGGTTGGGGTTTAATCAATGGGATGGAAATCAAAGAAGATAGTTCTTTAATTGCTGCTGATGTTGTGAAAGCGGCTATGGATGAAGGTTTATTATTAGTACCAGCAAGTCCTAAAGTCGTGCGGTTTGTACCTCCTTTAATTGTCACAGATACAGACATCAATCAAGCATTACACACAGTAGAAAAGGCATTAGCTAAAGTTACAGCATAATTCGTAATTCGTAATTCGTAATTCGTAAATTTAGGAATTATTAATTACGAATTTTTTCTAGATTTTTTATTGCTTTAAAAGAGAGGTTTTAAACCTTATCCCCTATCTAAGTTTTACATTTATTCAGCAAGCCCTATTTACTGTTACCAATTCCTAATTCCCTAAGATAAAAAACTCTGTACCTCGCTAACTTGGTAAATGCTATAATTGTTCCACAAAACTTTGATGTTCTGCACTTGCTAAACCTTGCTGTAAAATTTCTAATACTTTCGCTAAATTCCCAGCTAACAAAGCAGATTTATCTAACCATAAACCAGGAAAAACCTGAGAACAAAAAACACCCTCAGCATTAGCTTCCAACTGTCGATATTCTCCATCTTTTAAAATAAACCAATCAAACTCACCGTCATAAACTCGCCAAATTAAATATTCTTGTACCTGATTTCGCCGATATACTTTAAGTTTATCATGGGCATCAATAGCTGCACTACTAGCCGCAATTTCTACAATCAATTCTGGCGCACCTTCTACATAATCATCTTCACTTATCCGCGACTGTCCCCCATTTTCAATTCTTAATAGTGCATCTGGTTGAGGTTCGTTATCTGCATCTAGACGCACAGTAGTATTATCCGCTAGTTCTACACCTGGTGTAGCTGAATCATAAGTTGCTAACCAACCCATTATATAAGCATGGGGTTTTCCATGACTTCTAATTCTTACAGGTGAGGCCATATAAACAATTCCTTCAATTAAATCTGCTTTTTTCACATCTGGCATGGTATGATAACGACGTTCAAATTCAGAACGAGTAAGTCTATCACCATTTTCCAAAGGTGGAATTAATTGCACAGGTTTGATAGTATCTTGAGTCAGCGTCATAATTTTTAACCCACTAATTCAACCATTAATTAATTCTAATATTAAATATCTACAGGATGTTGACCATAATATGGTAAAGCCTCATACCAATGAGGATGTTTACCTTGTTGCCAATCTAAATAAGCTAATTCTAAAATACTGGTGACGGTTGCCGCTAAACCAGATGTGGCTTTAATTAATTGATATTCTGTTTGCCAATTATTTAAAGTTTCCTGCCATTTTTCTGGTGTAAAAACAGTATCTGATAATAAAGCAGTAATACCAGAATTATCAGCATTAATTTGATAAATTGCACCAAAAACTTGACCTCTTTGGGCGGGCATTTCAATAGCTAAAATTGGTTGAATTTCTGAATTTTTACTTTTTTCATACCAGGCAAATGCAGCTAAAGTAGAAACTGCAAACACGGGAATTTCTAACTGTTGTCCCAAAGTACGAGCAGTCACCACACCGATGCGAGTACCTGTAAAACCTCCCGGACCTTTAGCCACAGCAATAAATTGTAGATCTTGCCATTTTTGGGGTTTAATTAAATCGATTAAATATTGATGGATATGACTGGATACATCACGTCCTAAATTCCAAACATTGCTGCGGGTATCATCTGCAAAATTACTAATTACTAAACCTAATTCCGGTGTAGTAGTGTGTAGTGCTAAAGCGTATTTTTTTAACGGTAGAGTTTCTAGATTATTGTTCAAGGTAGTTGATTGAAAATAAATAAACAAAGTAAATTATAATATAATATCAAATAAAAACATCATTTCTCTGTGTCCTCTGTGGTTTGGTATTACCTCAAACGTGACAACGGTAATTTGGAAAAAAGTTTTGTCTTGTCCACTCAACCTCTCAAAGCAAGCACTATTCAATGGTGGGGTAAGCGCTCATTTCCTGGGTGTACATCACCAATTTCTCAGGATTTTTAATAGCATCTTGCATGAGAAAATCTAAAAATAAACGTACAAATCACTCTTTTTCCTTGATACCAACCATTATGAATTAAGTCTATACTGCCCTTTTCATTGGCTTTTTGGAAATTAGCCGAAACTATTTTACATCTTGCTTCAGGTGAATAGTTACCCAACCATTTATTCCAAATAATTATGACTATATCTCGATCTAAGGTTTTGGCAAAATTCGTAGGAATACCTTGATTATTTTGACCGCAATAAAATTTAAATTCTGGTGCTGCTGTCACAGGTTTAATGTTAAATAAACACAAGTTTGTTAAGGAAATAATGCTGAAAACAATAGAAAACAACAGCAGGACTAGCTTGTTCATTAACTTGATAGTAAACAGCTGATTACTAATAACGGTGATACTGTTGCTGTTTGGGATTTAACTATTGATTCCCTTTTACAAAAAAGCTACACCTGGTTGCAAGGAAATAAATAGCCAAACACCAAATCCTGAAACCTTTAACCTTCATGAATCAATTGCAACAAAGCCTCCGTTGACATCTTACCACTCATATCAGCACCCTCTAGCAAACTATCCGCCAAATCCCGCTTATGGTGATGCAACTCCACAATCTTATCCTCAATAGTGTCCTTTGCTACCAACCTATAAATCGTCACCGGGCGTTGTTGTCCAATACGGTGGGCGCGGTCAGAAGCTTGATCCTCAACCGCCGGATTCCACCAAGGGTCTGTATGAATCACATAATCAGCCGCAGTTAGATTCAGTCCTGTACCCCCAGCCTTCAAACTAATCAGAAACACATCCCCCTCCCCAGCTTGAAACGCATCCACACTTTTTTTCCGTTCATTCATTGGGGTACTACCATCTAAATACTGATATTTAATACTTTGACTATCCAAATAATCGCGGATAATATGCAAATGGTCTACAAACTGACTAAACACCAAAGCCTTATGGCGATTTTCCAACAGTTCACCCAACACCTCACCAAAAAGTTGCAACTTAGAACTAGATAAATCAGTATCAGGCATCACCAAACTAGGATTACAGCAAGCGCGACGCAACCTCATAATCTCTGCTAAAACTTGCAAATGTTTTTGTCCTGCATCCGCATCACTTTCACTCAATTTAGATATGGCTTGACGACGCAAAGCTTCATAAAATGCCTTTTCTTCTTTACTCAACTCCACATGAAGCAAAATTTCCGTGCGAGAAGGCAACTCTTCCAAAACTTGATTTTTTGTACGTCTTAACAGAAATGGTTGAATTAGTTTTTTGAGTTTATTTCGTGCTTGTTTGTCTTGATATCTCTCAATAGGATTTGCAAAACGTTGATTAAAACTTTCAAAAGAACCCAATAAACCAGGATTAATAAATCGGAACAAATTCCACAACTCACCCAGATGATTTTCAATGGGAGTCCCAGTAGTCAATAATTTAAAATTAGCTTGCAAATTCATAGCCGCCTGGGAACGTTTAGTAGACATATTTTTAATAGCTTGGGCTTCATCTAAAACAATAGTTTGCCACTGCACCCCAGACAGCATTTGTGCTACTTCATCCTGTTGCAATAAACCATAACTACAAACCAACATATCTAAAGGTTGTAAACCATCCAGTAATTTTTGGCGGTTAGAACCTGTAAATTGAATAATATTCAAAGTTGGGGCAAATTTCTCTGCTTCACTCACCCAATTCATACAAACGGAAGTTGGGGCAATAATCAGAGTCGGTCCCTGATGGGCATTTCTGAGGATAACAGCTAATGCTTGAACGGTTTTACCCAGTCCCATTTGGTCAGCTAAACAAGCACCTACACCCCAATGTGCTAAACGTGCTAACCAACAAAAACCTTCCATTTGATAATCTCGTAATTCGGCTTGAAAGGTAGATGGAAGTTCTGGTTTCAGGTCTTGCACTTCCTTGAGTTTCTTGATATGTTCTTTCCAATGTTTATCTGCTTTGAGTTTCCCTACTTCATCTACAAAATCTTCTAAACCCAGTGTTGCTAAGGGGTGAAAACGCATTCCTTTACCATGTTTTTCGGAAAACATCCGCAACTCATCCAAACGTTTACGAAAGGCTTGGGTTAAAGCTAAAAATTGACCATCACCAAGGGGAATAAACCTGCTAGGAGTTTTTTCTAAGAGTGCCAATAGTTGCTGCATATCCAAAACTAAATCTTCACTTAATTTCAATTCACCAGTAGCAGCAAACCAATCTTGTTGACGTTGAATTGATAAGTTAAAATCTTTCAAGTCTGCATTATGACTAACCCGCAGTTTTTCCCCTTCTGGCCATTCGATAACTACGCTGTTTTCTAGTGCTTGCAGTTCTAAAAGTAGTTCTAAACAGTCCTCTGGATTTTCTATTAACCATTCATTATCTTCTTCTTCTGTGCTGAGGGTGGGACAAGCTTGAATGGCAGTTTGGGCAAGTTGCTTTTCTTCTAATAAGTTTCTTCTAGTTTGTAGACGTTTACCTTCAATTTCAGCAATGACTGTTTCTCCACCTGCACCGGGACGGAAATAAGGTCCACCTTGGGCAAAGGGACGTGATAATAGGGTAACTTTCAAACCTGCATTGGCAGGTAAAAGATGAATGTGAGGTAAGGTTTGGGCGGGTACTTCTTCTGCACCTTCTACTCCTCCACCAATGTCAGAATGAACGGTGACAATACTGGAAACGGCGTTAATGGCTGCTAAAACTTTTTTCTCAGCAATGATGGGGACGTTTAGTTTATTTTCCTTACCCAGAATTTCGCCTATACGTCTATGTTCAGGTGTAATTTCAATGATTTTGATGCGGGTGGGAGTTTCTTTGATATTGATAATATTTTGTGATGTTAATTTGGGTGAAAATTCTAAGGTGAGACGACCTTGTTTTTCTTTTTTAACGAGTAATTCTGGTTCTCCTTTGACTATTTCTACGCGGATATTAGGGTTATCTTCCCAAAAAACTAAGGGATGTCCAATTAATGCGAGGATGGTTTTTTCGTTGAAGCGATAGTTAACTTTGCCATAATAGCCTTCCCCATAAGTTTCAATACAATTACAAGCCCGAATATCTTGATGAGTAAGATAATCATACTCACTTAAATTATTACTCAGATTTTTGAGGGCAATGGGACGACCTTTACTCCATTGTCCTTTGACACTAATTTTTTGTTCTTTGGGTTGCAGACTACATTGGCTAGGATAGAAGGTAATGAACCATGCTAAACGCAGTTCTGATTGGGGTTTTGTGGGGGTTTGGGCTTCTTTTTGCAGGTTTGCTAGGGCATTGAGACACATTTCCCAAGATTCTTGGGGTTCGATTATATCTATGATGGTTTCAACTTGGTTGTCTTCTCGTATTGCTTGTGCTTGTTGTTGGTAGTTGCTGCTGGGTTTGAGTCGGGATAGGAGTTCTGCTGTTTCCATTGCTAACCAGTGATGACCGGATGCAAGCGATCGCCTGTACAATGGTTCTAATAAATCTGGTAATCTTCTTTTTGCACTGTCCATATCCATCCAGTAAAGACATAGTGAAAGAAAAAATGTTTCTAAACTATTTTCTTCTTCCATAAGGGGAATATGAGCATTAACTATTAATTCTTTTTGAGTAATATCTCCTTGCTGAACTTGCAGAATCATTTTCAGTCTCATATAAATGGAATTAAGAAAATGATCTGATTGCCGAATCATGATATTGGTGTAATCTTCTGCTTCTTTGAGGAGTTCCGATGAACCATCTTTCAACAGTGCTAAAATAAAGAATAAGCCAGCAATTGTATTAAAATATATTTGGCGTTTACCTGTGGCTTTTTTCAAGGATTTTAGGGCATCTGTATAATATTTAATAGCTTTCTCGTTCTCACCCTGTAAAAAACTCAACCAACCCCAACCAATAGCGCCATTATTTGCAAATTCTTCTGATATCTCTTTCAAACTATCCTGTGCATCTTCGGTATCACCACGCAGGAAATACTGTTCTGCCAACATCAAATGCAAATAATCTGAGATATATTTTTCAGGTTCATCACATTTATCTGCCAATAGCATTAACGCATCTTCAGAATCAGATAATTTTAAGAGTGAAATTTGGAAAATACTAGATATACAAAGGATAAATAATTCTTGTGGTAGAGTGCTAAACCAATGTTCGTCAAATGGATTATTGCATATCTGCTCAAAAATATTTTCTATGACTATTTTTTCTTGGACATGACCGTAATTATGATAATTTTCAATTTGCTTATTAATAAAATTTAGGTCTTGGCGATAAAGACCAATACGGATTTCTCTTATACATTGATTTAGGTTACGAAAAATCCGAACACTTCCGTAACCGCTAATAGGTAATTTCTCATTTACGGCTTTAACTAAAAGTTCAAATTTTTCTGTTTTTATAGCATGACGAGTAGCAATTTCTGTGAGTAAGGGATGACATTCAGGAGCAGATTTATCTTCCTTAATTAATAAACCTTCTTTTATTAATTTATCAATTTGGGTACTAAGAGTTTTAGTAGTCCAAGGTTTATTGTTTTCATCTAATGCAGCAGTTTCACTGAGACAATTGATAAATGAATTTTTATCTACTGGTGCATAGATTACCGAAAATAACTGGATAATCTTTTGGATAGATGGGGATAAATCGAAGTATTTTTTAGTGAGTTGGGTTTGTAGTTGAGTGTTATCAATGTAAAAATTAGACATGGTATTAATAATTGACACCATTTTTGGGTATCAGGTGTAGATGTACCAGGGAACTATTAACTTTTAGATTATCTCATATCTTGCAACTACTTAGTAAACCCAGAGATAGCAGATACAAATTACAAAAAAATCACAGTGTATCAATGCTAAGTATCCAGGAATAAAAGGTTATAAATATAACATACAAGCCAAAAGTATCACATAAAAGTAGTTGTGGTTTTGACATTCAAATTTTCAGGTGCAAGATGTGAGTAGAGACATTTTAGAAAACATCTCTACAAATTGAAATCAAACAAAATCTAAAATCCAAAATCCAAAATCTAAAATTCAAGTGGGTACTAATTCACCAGGACGCAATTTAGACCATTTACCCATTTCTTTCTTAAAGCTGAGACAACCAACAACATCCCATTCCATTTCAATAATGTCATCTTTTGTGCGAATATTAACATTAATCGAGGGTTCATTGGGGTCAAAATCAGGGGTTTCTGTTAAGTGGGGTTGTTGATGTTGTGTTTCTACAGCATTATAGGTTATGCAACGGTCTACATAGTGGCAGTTCACGCAAATACACATAATAGAACCAACTCCTAGAACCTTTATAGTTAATGTAGCTTAGGGCAAAATATTCAGCATTAGTTGGTGGGTTGATTTTTATTACAATAGTAAGAATTGAGGAGTCAGGAGTCAGAATTTTTGGTAAATCAGTAGATGAATAATTCAATTGTTGATATTCTAGATGCCCAAAATTGGCCTTTTAGTTTGGAATGGTTGCCACAACCAGCTTACATGGTGGGTGGTGCGGTGCGGGATGCGATTTTGGGTAGAAGTCGAGAATATTTAGATTTAGATTTTATGATCCCAGATGATGCGGTGAAAGTTGCAAGGGCGATCGCCAAACATTATCATGCTGGTTTTGTGTTACTGGATGCTGAAAGAAATATTGCCCGTGTGGTTTTTCCCCATGCTACTGCTGATTTTGCCCAACAGGAAGGGGATAGTTTACTAACTGATTTACATAGAAGGGATTTTACCATCAATGCGATCGCCTATAATCCCCACACCCAGGAAATTATCGACCCCCTTCAAGGTTATGCAGACATAGAAGCCTGTCTATTACGGATGATATCACCTCAAAATCTGCAAGATGATCCTTTGCGGTTAATGCGTGCCTATCGTCAAGCTGCCCAACTGGGTTTTACAATAGAACCAACTACCCAAGCCACTATTCGCACCTTAGCAGCAGATATTAATAAAGTTGCATCCGAAAGAGTACGGGTAGAAATTAGTTATCTTTTAGACAGTTATCAAGGTACGCCTTGGTTAAAAAGTGCTTGGGAAGATAATTTATTAGCTAGTTTTTTTACAAATGCTACCCGTGAAAGCTTGGAGAAATTAGCCGCAGTTGATCAGGCATACAACTTGATAAGAGAAACATATCCACAGTTAGGGGAAGAACTACAAAAACCTGTCCGTGATACTATCAAAACCACTTGGTTAGCTATTGCTAAACTCGCGTGTTTACTTCACCCTAACCCAGAAATAGCAGAAATCGAATTACAGGAATTAACCTATAGCCGTGCGGAAATTCGGGGTGTAACTACGTCCCTGCGACTGTTCCCGCAATTCAAAAAAGCTAGTTATATGTCCTTACGAGAACAGTATTTTTTGTTTCAGGACGTGGGAGTTGTTTTTAGTGCTACAACTGTCTTAGCCTTAGCAGATGATCTTGTAGTAGGGGCGATGTCTGGCGATAATCCGCTATGCGTTTATGTACCTTTAATCAACTGTTACTTCAACCCTGATGATTTGGTAGCTCACCCCTCACCGTTAGTGAGTGGTAAAGAGGTAATCTTAGCACTAAATATTCCTGCGTCGCCACTTGTGGGTAAAATCTTGAGTGAAATTGCGATCGCTCAAGCTGAGGGTAAAATTAATACAGCCCAGGAAGCGTTAGAATTTGCTAAACAGGTGACTGGTGACTGGTGACTTTTTAAATTTTAGATTTTAGATTTTAGATTTTAGATTTTAGAGGGTGTTTGAAAAGTTTTGGATCGTGATTTTAAGCACCCCCCTGATCCCCCCTAACCCCCCTTAAAAAGGGGGGAACTAGAGTCAAAGTCCCCATTTCCAAGGGGGATTTAGGGGGATCTATAAATATTTGATACACCATCAGCGACTTTTCAAACATCCTCTTAGATTGGATTTGACAAAAACAATCCAAAATCCAAAATCCAAAATCAATGACTCCTGACTCCTATTTTGCATATTTAGGAGAGCGTACAAGTTCTTCCGCAACTCGTTTAAATCTCTTGAGTTGTGCTTCCATATCTGCTTTTGTCCAAGATGCAGCAAAAGTATTAAAACCCCAACTGACAACAGGGTTAGGAATTTTAAACTCAAAGCGGTTAATTAATAATGTACCTTGAGGGAGTGGTTGACATTCCCAGCGATCGCTACCTTGAAAAAACCCTTTAAAACCCCAAACTATCAAACCCGGTTGTCTTTCAATCACCACAGTATTTAAAGTAGGTTTAATCACCGGAATTTGAATCATAAACCGACTACGACTACCTAGTTCTGTACTCCACACTTCTCCCACAGGTTCACAACGGAGAACAGGGTTTAACCAACGGTGCATTAAAGTTAAATCTGTTAAACATTGTTCTACTAATGTAGCAGGGGCGTTAATTTTAATTGATTGTTCTAAAACCTGGGACATTTTTTATTAATAAGGCTATTGCTATGTTTATCATAAGCTACTATAGCAATTCTATCTTATTTGTGAAATATCTCAGGCTCAAATACTCGGCTTTGTTAAAATTAATTCACAGTTTCTTAACTCACAGCTTCTAATTGCAAACTTGCGGTTTCTTTATTCTCCAATTCTTGCTGCTGTAATAATGCTAATTCTGCCGCTAGTTCAGCTTTTACCTCATAACGGAACTTAAAGAAATGTTCACCCACACCTAAAACAATTAAATAATCATATAATAAATTTGGTTTACGCCATGCCATGACTATCAATTGCCACCAAAAATGAAATCTTGTAGAACGTAATATTCCCTGTCTCCAACAAATAGCCTTGAGAAAATCCCACTCTGCTTTTGTTAAAGTACGTTGATATTTAGCCCGCCAACCTTCCATCATCATAAAATGGCGAAAAGTCCGTTTTAGATATGGTAATGGTTCATAAAGATTCCAAAAAGTATCAATAAACTCGTTAACAATTTCCGACATCGGACGGGTAGGAACAAAATTCATCATAGCTTTCTGAGAAGTAAAATATTTACCTAAACCATCCATTAAACGTCCTTCTTTTTGCAGACGAGTCCACATTGCTGTATTTGGTAATGCTTGCAATAAACTGAGATGGGCTTGGGGAATACTCGTTTCTTCCACAAACTCTTGAATCCGTTTACCAGCACCCGTTTTTTCACCATCAAATCCTAAAATAAAACCAGACATAATTTGTAATCCGGCCTTGGTAATTTTGTGACAGGATTCAACTAATGAAGTTCGAGTATTTTGCTCTTTATTTACTCCCGCTAAACTTTCTATATCAGGGGTTTCTATCCCCATAAATACCTGGACAAAACCAGCTTTAACCATCAATTCTAATAATTCATCATCTTCGGCTAAATTCAAAGAAGCTTCTGTTAATAAAGCAAAGGGATAATTACGTTCTTCCATCCAGGGAATTAATGCCCTTAAAAATACTTTGGCATTACGTTTATTACCGATAAAGTTATCATCAACAATAAACACATAACGCCACCAACCCATCTGATATAATACTTCTAATTCTGCCAAAATTTGTTCTGGTGTTTTCGTGCGGGGTTTACGTCCAAAAAGGGTGATAATATCACAAAATTCACATTGAAAGGGACAACCGCGAGAAAACTGTACCGTCATTGCTATATAAGCGTCTAAATCTAATAAATCAAATCTTGGGATAGGAGTTTGGGTAACATCTGGCTTTTCTGTAGCGCGAAAAATACCCTTTTCTTCTCTCTTTTCTAAAGCTACTAAAAACATGGGAATAGTGATTTCCCCTTCATCCAAAATTAAATAATCTGCTCCTGCTTCTAGGGCAAATTCTGGTACAGATGTGGCAAATGGTCCACCGACTGCAACTTTTTTACCTAATGTTTTAGCTTTTTTAATTAATTCACCAAAATCTTGTTTTTGGATAATCATTGCTGAGATAATAACCAGATCGCACCATTGCCAATCTGCATCAGTTTCTAAACGAACATTGCGATCCACTAATCTCATTTCCCAGTCATTTGGTAGCATTGCTGCTACAGTAATTAAACCCAAGGGGGGATTTGTAGCACGTAAATTAGCCAAATCAAGAGTTTCTTGATAAGACCAAAAAGAATTAGGCATGATCGGCCATATTAATAAAGCTTTCATCAAGCATATCCCCCAGATTTGCTTTATGTCTAAATACCCATTTAGTCTTGAAATATAAAAGCTGAGGAAGTTAGTTTTTATCCATCTGGAGGTACAGATTTATTAAGCTTCGTCATTAATAGAAGAAATGGATGCGTTATGGAGAAAATACAGTTCAGTAAAAAAATTATCTGCTTCTAGATCATGAAGACAAATATGTGGTAAATTTACCTAAAAACAGCTATAATATCTTTCTGTAATCTCAATGCGTGTGATTAGCAAAAAAATACTTAGAGAATTTTGGGGAAAACATTCCCAATCACAATCAGGGCTGTTACTATGGTATCAGCGTATATTAGATTCTCAATTGTCAACTTTTAATGATCTGAGAAAAATTTTTCCATCAGCAGACTTAGTTGGTAACTTTACTGTTTTTAATATCAAAGGTAATCATTATCGACTTATAACCTATATAGATTACGAATCTCAAATATTATTTATACGCGCTGTACTCACTCACGCTGAATATGATAAGGAGAATTGGAAAAATGACGATTGGTTTAAAAACTCCTAGTAACTACTATATACAATTAATTACTACATTTCCCCCAAGACCAATTACTAATGAACAAGAATTAATTGCTACCCAAAATCAAATAAATGCTATTTTGGATAAAGGAAACATTACTCAAGATGATCGGGATTATCTGAGGGTTCTTGGTACTCTGGTTTATGATTATGAACAGCAACATGAAAAAATGCCTATTCTCAAAGGTGTTGCATTACTTCAAGCGTTGCTAGAAGAATCAGAGCTACAACCAAAAGATTTAGTTTCTATTTTAGAAAGTGAGTCAATAGTTTTAGATGTTCTCAATGGTAAACGGCAATTAACAGAAAAGGAAATTCAAGATTTAGCAGTGTTTTTTCAAATAGATCCTACTTATTTCGTTGAATAATTGCTCATACCAATTCTGTATAAAGATATGCAAAATTGCTCAGGAAATTAACCGCAGAGGCGCAGAGGACGCAGAGGAGTAAAATACAGGTAAGAAAATTAAGCGTAGCTTCATAACAAAATGGTATCAGTTTCAACCAAAAGTAATCTTTACTGAAACAGAAAAATATAAGATGGAAATTTTACCAATAACTAATAACTAATGACTAATCACTACTAAAATAGGTTTTGTAACCGCCACCTAAGAAAGCGGTGATAGGAGATAACGAAGTAAATAAAATTATGGGTAAGCAGCGCGTTTTGTCGGGAGTTCAACCAACTGGTAATTTACACTTGGGTAATTACTTGGGTGCTATTCGCAACTGGGTAGAAATTCAAGACCAGTATGAAAATTTCTTTTGTGTGGTAGATTTACACGCCATCACAGTACCACATAACCCCGCCACCTTAGCGGCTGATACTTACACCATCGCTGCTTTATATTTAGCCTGTGGCATTGATTTACAACATTCTAACATTTTTGTACAGTCTCACGTTTCTGCCCACAGTGAGCTTTGTTGGTTGTTAAATTGCATTACTCCCTTAAATTGGTTGCAAGATATGATTCAATTTAAGGAAAAAGCCTTGAAACAAGGGGAAAATGTCGGTGCAGGTTTGTTGACTTATCCCGTTTTAATGGCTGCGGATATTTTACTTTATCAAGCGGATAAAGTGCCGGTGGGTGAGGATCAAAAGCAACATTTAGAACTAGCACGGGATATTGTTAACAGGTTTAATCATCAATTTGCTAAGGATAAACCTGTATTAAAGTTACCTGATCCTTTGATTAGAAAAGAAGGTGCAAGGGTGATGAGTTTAACCGATGGAACTAAGAAAATGTCAAAGTCTGATCCTTCGGAGTTAAGCAGAATCAATGTTTTAGATCCACCAGATCAAATTTCTAATAAGATTAAACGTTGTAAAACTGATCCAGTTCGCGGTTTAACTTTTGATGATCCAGAACGACCGGAATGTAATAACCTGTTAACTTTGTATATGCTGCTGTCTGGGAAAACTAAGGAAGCGGTAGCTGCTGAATGTGCGGATATGGGTTGGGGTCAATTTAAACCCTTGTTGACGGAAACAGCGATAAATGCTTTAAAACCGATTCAAGATAAATATAAGGAGGTGATGGCAGAAAAAGGTTATTTAGAGTCAGTGTTAAAGGATGGTAGAGAAAAAGCAGAGGCGATCGCCAATCAAACCTTAGCAGATGTAAAATCAGCATTAGGTTATACAGCAAGGTTGTAATTTTGAGGATCTAAGATCCTTGACTTCTCCAAGAAGTCGGGGATCTGTTTAAGCTAGAAAGTGTAATTCAGTTTACCTTGAAAAAAACCTCAAAATTAAATGTGCATTATGCAGGATAGTCATAAAACTAGTACATTAAACAACTTCCGCAAAGCGGTACAAGCGGGAGAATTTTTAGTTACTGCGGAAGTTGCACCACCCAAAGGGGGAAACATCACCCACACCATTGAAATGACAGCGACTCTTAAGGGGAGAGTTCATGCTGTTAACATTACCGATGGTAGCCGTGCGGTGTTGGGAATGTCACCTTTAGCAGCTTCAGCAATTTTATTGCAACATGGAATTGAGCCAATTTGTCAATTTGCTTGCCGCGATCGCAATAGAATCGGATTACAAGCAGATTTAATGGGCGCTCATGCTTTGGGTATTCGTAACATTTTAGCCCTTACTGGTGATCCTGTAAAAGCAGGTGATCACCCCGATGCAAAAGCTGTTTTTGATTTAGAATCTGTGCGATTATTGCAGTTAATTAGAAACATGAATGAAGGGGTTGATTTTAATCATAAAACCCTGAATGATGGGGCATTAGATTTATTTGCCGGTGCAGCAGTTGATCCACAGTCGAAAAGTTGGTCAGGTTTGCAAAGTAGGTTTGAAAAGAAGATTGAAGCGGGAGCGCAATTTTTTCAAAGTCAATTAATTACTGATTTTGAAAAATTAGAAAAGTTCATGGATCAAATTGCATCTCGTTACAATAAACCAATTTTAGCAGGAATTTTTCTTTTAAAATCTGCGAAAAATGCCCAGTTTATTAATAGGATGGTCCCTGGTGTGAATATTCCTGACCATATTATTGAGAGGTTAGCAAAAGCGAAACATCCATTACAGGAAGGGATGAAGATTGCAGCCGAACAAGTGCAGATGGCGCGGGGTTTGTGTCAGGGAGTGCATATAATGGCAGTGAAAAAAGAAGAGGCGATCGCGCAAATTTTGGATTTAGCGGGGGTGGAGAAAGTTAGTTAGAATAAATAGCGATCGTATTTATTAGATTAAGTGCGATCGCTGTTCAACTTTCACAAACCTCCAACTTCAATCACTGCTCCCGGAGTAATGGTATTCAACACCTGACGAGCATCTGGTATCAGAGGAAGTAAGTCAGCGAGCTTGTTACTCGGTGCTACGAGAACGAGGACTGCCACTCCAGCTTGCTGTAAATTTTGTTGATAACGCAAATTTTGATCAGTAGTAAGCAGAATTGTAAACCCTTCCTGACTCATAAGCCGCAGCAATTCACCGTTCTTTTTTCCTGACCATCCCATCTCAAAAACTGTCTGTATCTTGTAATCGGAAAGTTCACGCTTTAGAGGTCTTGGGACACATTCATCAAGCAGGATTCGCATAAGCTGTCAGCATTTCCTTTGCTAATTCAAGGGCTGCGATCGCCTGTTCCCGACTAACACTAGGGAAATGATCTAAAAATACCTCTAATGAATCACCAGCTTCAAGATAATCAAGTAGGGTTCTCATTGGGACACGAGTTCCTACAAAAACAGGGATTCCTCCTAAAATGTCGGGATCACTATGAACCACAGACAGTAATGATCGCTGGAAAGAATTTATCATATTTAAAATCAGAAATATCAAGTTGTAATTGAATTTTAACGCAATCGCATTTATTAGGTTAGGTGCGATCTTTACCACCGGAGAAAGCGATCGCACCTATTTTGGATTTAGCGGGGGTGGAAAAAGTTAGTTAGAATAAATAGCGATTGCATTTATTAAGTTAGGTGCGATCGCTACCCCATATATTGCTAAAATTGGTAATAATTAATTGGTGATCAAACTGGAGTAAGAAAATCTAGTATAACCTATATGAGAGGTAAATATGGTTCAAGCAACAGAATATCTTTATATAGTGCGGGATGATGAAATTCTCAATGGAGAACCTATAATTAGAGGAACTCGCACACCTGTGAGAGCAATTGTTGAAACGTGGCGCATGGGCATTGCACCAGAGGAAATTCCTAAAGGAATGCCACACCTAACTTTAGGGCAAATTTTTGGAGCATTAACTTATTATAGTGACCACCAAGAAGAAATTAATCAATATATTGAAAAAAACCGTATTCCTGAAGAATTAATTGATCCATTGGTGAGAGATTTGTGAGTAAAATATTTATTAGTTTGTATTTGGATGAAGACGTTAATGTCTTAGTGTCCGACTTGTTACAAGCTTTAGCAATAGACAAGTGCCTTGAAAATACAATTGGCAAGAAGTTTGATCGCTCCCCCTTCCTCCTTCACACCCTAAAATTGCTAAAGTAAACTTAATAATAACCTTCTATCCCAAATAAACTTTATGACTACCATTACCTTAGAACTACCCGAAGAAATATTTTCAGCCTTACGACTTTCACCTAACGAATTTGTTCAAGAATTGCGACTAGCAGCAGCTATTCACTGGTATCAACGGGGTGAAATCTCTCAAGAAAAAGCAGCTAATATTGCAGGTTTAGATAGAACAGATTTTATCCTTGCTTTATCCCGTGAAAAAGTAGATGTTTTTAATGTTGATTTTGACGACCTACAAAGGGAATTAGAACGTGGCTGAAAGAACTGTGATTAATGCTTCACCTCTCATCTTTTTATCTAGAGGTGGAATACTAGATTTATTGCAATTATTGGGTGATGGAATTTTAGTCAGATAATGATAGGCGATCGCCCTATAGTTTTGTTAATTAATCAGCTGCCAATCACAAGCCGTAATAAATCGGCTCAAATGACCAACATTAGTGGTAGCAACTATTACTTCTGTCGTTTCATCAGCCAAAAGAAGAGCTTGAGCAGAGAGAATAATGTCTCCGTCCAAAGCTTTAGCATCGGCTGTAGGTTGTCCAGTTTGTCGTGCTTCTGCCCAAAGCTTTGCTGCTAATACCATTGTCTCTGTTTGAATAGGAATATATTCAAGGGTTTGTTTTAAGTTATCGAGACGATGGACACTTTTTAATAAATTTGCACGCAGTAATTCTCTACGTACTTCATAATCTGCAATTTCCGGGATTGCAAACCGTTCACCTCGTGCTAAAAGTCTTTTTAACCATTGTTGACAGGCTAGAGGAAGACCTTTTGCTTTAGGATTTGTTACCATTCCTAGAGGACCTGAGTCCAATAAAATTACACGATTCATGGAAATAAAGGGCGATCAGATAAACGATCTTCATCAAGGGTATTTTTGAGAAAGTCCCAGGCTTGTTGATGTTCAGTAGCATCTTCATCTTCATTTAGCCAAGAGTCTAAAAGCTCAATTGCTGCCTGATTTTTTTGGGCTTGTTCTGGATTGATAATGGGTGAATTTTGTAAACTAATTTTCTCACGAAACTGGCGTAATGTGTCTAGTAATTCTGTCCAGTATTCCTGGGGTGTTGCTTCAATTTCATTGATGAGAGATTCTAAGGATATTGAGGATTGATTGCAAGAATTTACCATAGTTAAAATCACAAATATAGGTTGTAATTAAATTTTAACTTAATGCTTCAAAAAATGGAATTACTGAAAATTGCGATCGCTATGTTCAAAATGCTGTACGTCATCCCTACCTCAACTTCCCCTATCTTGCTAAACTAAAACAAACCTCACAACCAGCGAGGACACCATGACCTCTGCAACCAACCGCCCCTACACAGAAACCAGTCTCCCAGATCATACCCAACTCCCAGAAATTAATGGTACAAACTGGCAAAAACATCCCCAAAGCATTCTACTAACCCAGTCCATCAAACCAGTATTACAAAAACGTCATCCCGAAGGACAATATACCATAGGTCAAGATTGCGGTATTTACTGGCGTATTACTGACCCCCCAGAACGCGGTGCAGAATCTCCTGATTGGTTTTATGTTCCCAATGTTCCACCTTTGTTAAATGGTCAATTTCGCCGTTCCTATGTCCTTTGGCAAGAATATATTTCACCATTAATTGCCTTAGAATTTGTTTCTGGAAATGGTGAAGAAGAACGAGATAAAACGCCTTGGCAGGGTAAATTTTGGATTTATGAACAGGTAATTAAACCCGCTTTTTATGGTATTTATGAAGTGACTAAAGCCAATCTAGAAGTTTATGAATTAATTGGTGGACAATATCAGTTATTACCAGTAAATGAACGGGGACATTATCCAATTACACCGATGGGTGTTGAAATAGGTTTATGGCAGGGTGAATATCAAAATGTAGAATTACCTTGGTTACGTTGGTGGGATTTAGATGGTAATTTATTATTGGATGGTGATGAAAGAGCCGAACAAGAAAGGCAAAAAAGCGATCGCCTTATCGCCCAACTACGTGCTTTAGGTGTTGAACCAGAAATATAAAAACATCCTCTATAAATTCTATCATGCTTGTGGGGTGGGCATCTTGCCCGCCCTTCCTCCTACCTAACATCTCCTCAAAGTCATTATAGATGGCTGGGTGTTGGTGAACTGCAACCACTTTACTCCCAGCCCAGTATAAACCAGCCCAGTATAAAATTACCTAACGCCCTGCTAATAAAGCCTTACTTGCAGACTCACCCAAAACCTGTACTTGTTTGTTCAACTTCCAATTTAACAAGGCAACAACAGTAAAATCAGCTAACAACGCCATAAAAATCGTCGTCATACTAGATTTTTCAATACCCGCCCAAGGGAAGGTAGAAAACAACCATACAGCAGGATTTTTGTAGGGTTCTAAACCCAAGACAGAAAGAATAATTGGAGGTAAAGAAATTGCCGCTATGATAGTCAAAACCGCCCATACATAACGCTTTTGATTTTTCATCAACAACATTAACTGAGCAATGCTGGCATAAATCAACATTAAACTGATAGACAAAGCTACTGCTAATAATGCTTTAGTTTTACCAAAATAGCTGATCTCTGGATTTTCTGAAGCAATAGCCATCCAAATAATTACAGGTGTGACAGCTATCACTAAATTAATTGCTATTGCTAAAATAGCTGGACTTTTTTCACCCCAAACTAAATCTTGCCAAAGAGATTGATTTCTATTATTTTGGTGGCGATATCTTGCCCAGTCTTGGATATTTTGCCGCACAGGGGAGAGAATCAAAATTAAACCGAATATGAAAGCAGCATTTATGACTACTAACATATACATCACTAACTCTGCTCTCGGTTCTGTTTTTTGCAAAGTCAAACCTACAAACATCAACTGAGTAAAAGCCAGAAATAAATAACTTTGTCCTTTACTCAAGATGGTAGTTTGGGGATTACGCAAATTACGTTTTACTGCTTGCCATAACCCATAACTGCAAATGCCAAAATTCAGCAAATAAAATCCTACTAAACTTGCTAAATTTTTACCTATTGGTAAGTAGAAAAATTGCCAAATTTCTAATGGTGAACCGTTATACATACGGAAGAGATTTGGGAATAAATAATTGGTAATATCCCAAGGACTAAAAAATCTAAACCAAGCACCTGGGTTATTGAAGTCATTGCTATAGGAACTAGATGCCATGATCATTGTCATAAACAAGAATAACAAAACTCCACCACTACCCAGCCAAGGTTGAAAGCTACTAAACCAGCGACTGACTAAACCAAATAATAGTGCAGCACTATAAAAGAAACCGCAACAAGCTATAATTACAGCGTAGTAACTGAGAATGTAGCTAGAGGCGATATTGGCAGAATGTCCAGCCCAGAAATGTAGAGGAATAGCAGTGAGTACAAACAGATAAATTAAACTTGGTACTCCTAACATTTTTCCAGTTAAAATACTGGTTTCAGTTTGGGGACTGAGGCGAATAAAATTGAGTGTACCTCTTTGTTCTTCTTTGGCTAAATCGCTGATCAGTAAATAAGTTCCAGCAATTAATAGTGTAAAAATAAAAATTACACTAAATGCTAAAAAAGTGTATTCCCAATGATCTCGCCACCACATCTGCCAGTCAATTTCGCCGGCAGGACAAAGACCTTTAGATAACTGATCTCTCAGGTGACTGAGTTGTGTATCAACTTGCTGAATCTGCGCCTCTAAATTAGTAATGATGCTGGAATCTGAAAGTTTAATTTGTCGATAATTAGATAATTTTTGATTGAGTAGAGATTGTTGCTGGTAAAGCTGCTGTTCTTGCTGTTGCAATATTGGACTTAGACGACAGTAAGAACCTATTAAAGAATATTCTTCACCAGGATATTCTCGTAGTTGAAACAGAAAAACTACCAGTTGCAATAATAAGGAAGAGACAACAGCAAATAAGACATTAAAAGGTTTAAGTCTTCCTTTCAGTTCTCGGAAAAGTTGAGGATTCCATTCACCTACTCGGTCGATAAAATTGATTGACATAGAAAAAATCTCCAAAAATTAAAATTGAGATTTATTGACTTATTGTGGAAATATTGGATTGTAGGCAATGATTATGACTAATTATTTCTTTATTTCAAAATACTCCTGATTGATATGTTGAATCAATCCAAAATCCAAAATCTAAAATCGAATGACTCCTGAACTCCTTTTTTTAAGATGCTTGTTTGTGACCTAATTTGAGGAAAATAGTTTCTAGGTCTTCTTGGGTGCAGTGAAAATCAGTTAAAGGAATACCTGTACTGATGAGCGATCGCAATAATTCAGCAGTTTCTTCTTGTGTTCCTGAAAAGTTCACCCGCACACTATTTTTGCTGTGTATTACCTCCCATTCTTCTACCAAAGGATAATTTTTGATTTCTCTCACCAATACATCTATGTTGCCCAAAGTTGAGATAAAAATTTGCTGTCGGGCTAAACGTTGGTACAATGTTTGCAGTGAGGCACTTTCTACGAGAAAACCTAGTTCCATAATGCCCACGGAAGTACATAATTCCGCTAAGTCGCTGAGAACGTGGGAAGAAATTAATATTGTCATCCCCGCTTCTCGCAAAGCTTTGATAATTTCCCGAAACTGCATCCTGGCAATGGGATCAAGTCCAGAAACTGGCTCATCTAAAAGTAGTAAAATCGGTTCATGGATGATAGTGCGGGCTAAACTCAAACGCTGTTTCATCCCCCGTGACAGAGTAGAAATCAAACTATTGCGTTTATTACCCAGTTGGATCAGTTCTAAAACTTCATGTAAGCGTTGAGTGCGGCGTGGTTCTCGTAAGCGGTATAAACGGGCAAAATAATCTAAATAGTCCCAAACAGTTAAATCTTCATACAGTGGGTAGTCATCAGGTAAGTAACCAAGACGACGTTTGAGGGTGGGGTTACTGTGATCACGTAACAAGCGATGGTCCGAAGGACCCGCTACGCGAACGCCATTAATATAAATCTCACCCGTAGTTGGTTCTTCTGCTGCGGCTAACATCCGTATTAAGGTTGTTTTACCAGCACCATTAGGACCTATTAAACCGTAAACTTCGCCCATCTGAATTTCTAAGTCCACATCATTGACAGCAACGTGGCGTTCAAATTGCTTAGTTAGTCCAGTGGTGCGAATTGCTATTTCTTTTACCATAGCTGCTGGGGTGCGGCTTGTGTTTAACAGTTAAGCTAACTTGTTTCTACAGCAGTTATAGCTCTCGTTTCGGAAATTGAAACTGGGAGGAGAGGTTTTCGGTATTCAGGTATAAATTGTATTACTTATACCGTTTCTTTATGAATCTGCGCTAAATTTCTTTATCTGCTATATAAAACCTAGACAAAGCTAGACTTTACTTTCTACTTCAACGGGAGCATGGGAGCGGTTATCCCTCTGTAGACCTTCACGCTGTAGCCCAACGCGATTGTGTTCCAATTAAGTTTCTGAAAAAGACTACCACCATCATTGCTTGGTTTTCGCGTCGGCAATAGTCTCAATTCAATACTTGATATCACCGTATTATATATCAAGTAGTTGATTTTTTCCGGAAAATATATTGATTTTTGTCAATATAAGTATAGTTTTGTCTATGAAATTGTCAACTTAGGACAAGCTCTTTCTTTGTGTTCTTTGCGTCCTTTGCGGTTCGTTATATAAGTCGGCGCATCTTCATCCAGAATTGGTATTACGGATATAGAAGTGAAATTTGCAATTAATTACTAATAATGGCATTAACAGAAATTGCCATATCTGGAAAAGCAAGGGGGTAAATAGTTCCAGATGTTAGCGTTGATTTTGATGCATATTCACCATCTTGGGGTTCACGAAAAATAATTAAAGTTCTTCTTTTTAAGTTAACTACCCAATATTCAGCAATATTAACTTCAGCATAGATTTTACTTTTTACTTCTAAATCTTTCTCTAAACTAGAATCTGCATATTCAATCAACCATAAAATATTTTCTGGGTAAGGGTGATGTTGTAAATATTCACGTCCTAAGCGTTGGACAATAGCAATATCAGGTTGAGGTTCAGAATTATTAGGTAAAGTAATAGGTTTATCTAAACGAACAGTAGCTTTTTCTGCTAATAATTTAATTAAATACTCTCCCGCTTCACTGCTGAAATAAGCGTGAGGTTCTCCTTCTGGTGACATTTCAATAATTTCTCCTCTGAGTAATTCTACAGGGCGGTTATCCAAGATACCTGTTGCAATCATGCGGTGATATTCTTCTGTTGTCCATTTGGTTGGAGTCAGGTACATGATTTTTGAGTATATGATTTTGTTTAGCTATTCTCAGTTTGACATTTTTTAGATGACCTCTCAGTATCTTCTAGCATCAGCTATGTAGATACTGTCGATTGAAATCGGGTGACGGCAAGAAATATTCAATAAAATCAACGGAGAGGGGGGGATTCGAACCCCCGGAGGTTTTTGCCTCATCCGATTTCAAGTCGGACGCATTCGACCACTCTGCCACCTCTCCATATTGTCTGTCAGCTTGTTAAACACAAAAACCGACAGATAACAGTATAGCCTATAATTACGCCGTTGGCACTACTAAAGTAGAAGAATTATAAAAAATTTCTTCTGATACCACCTGGAAGTCATCACCCACCCAAACCAGGGAAGCTTTTGTTACCACACCCCCCTCTAACTCAACTAGGGAAAAATTACGCCGTTTTCCCCCATTTTCTGCCACAATTCGGGGTACATTCGCCGCATTTAAATAAACTGTTCCCTCTGGGCTTCTAAATAGGGCTTTTCTTAGCACCTTCTTAGTATGGCGCAGATTACGGTGCATATGACCAAAAGCCACCAGGGAAACTGTTTTGTTCATATTGATACTTTGAGAAATCGCTGCTGCTAAGTCAGGATCTCCAAAGTCACCACCGATAGGATGCCAATCTTTACCACAGGGGTCTTCAGGGCGATCGCCTAACCCCGTCGGTCCATTATGACCCAAAAAAATAATATTCTCGCAAGCTGCACTTTTCACCGCTTGCACGATTTTATCTGCTGACTCTTCCATACTGCTGACACCATACCGTTGTTTACAGATATCAGCAAATCTCCACTCTGATCCACCCCAAGTAAAAGGACGACTACCCACTACTGTTAAATTCCCATCTGGAAAATCCAATTTACCATAACCAACTTGGGCAGATCCTAATAAATCTAGTTGTTCCTGTACTCGGTCTTCCTTGGTGCGGTCATAAGGACATTTTTTCCGTCCCCATTCAGTGGCAGTGTACCATGCGTCGTGGTTGCCCATTACTGCTGCTTTGGGAATATCCAGGGATGCGATCGCTCTTACCACCTCCACCGACTCATTACCAAAATCTCCCACAAACAGCACTAAGTCAACACCCAGATGTTTGAGTGCGATACCATCTTCTACTTCCCATAGGTCGTGAACATCGCCAACTACAGCGATTTTCACAGGTTTTGATTGAGTTTTCTGACTGGTCATGCCACTTTAAAAAGCCATATCCATATATATATCAGGATAAGAAACTCTACCCCATTTGGAAATAAATTGGGAGCATCCCAATGAACGAAAAAATAAACGCAGCCACACCAAAAACCCTCTGAAACTCTCTTCCCTTTGTGTACTTTGCGTCCTTTGCGGATGTTTGGCTACCTGTTAAAGGTAGGAATGGTCAAGCCTCAATCATATAACTTTCTAGGCTTAATGGCTTGTGCAGGATTTCCTGCATAAATTGTCATTGATGCTAATGATTTAACAGCTACTCCACCCAGAGTTAATACAGCACCTTTACCGACAGTCACCCCAGGGCCAATTATTGACTTAGCAGCAATCCAACTACCTTTCTCAATATAAATTGGGGCAATTTTTAATTCAAAATCAGGGTGATTCCAGTCATGATTACCTGTGCAAAGATAGACATCTTGAGATATGCAAGTATGACTTTCTATGGTCACATGAGCTAGGTTATCTATCCAAGCACTTTCACCAATCCACACATAATCACCGACAGTTAAGCGCCAAGGAAATTTTACCCGCACTTTTGGTTTGAGGCGCACACCTTGACCAATAGTAGCTCCAAAAATGCGGAGTATCTGCACTTTGACTGATGAGATGGGTAACCAAGAACTTTCAACTAAAGGTGAACCGAGGAAGTACCACAAGACTTGTTTCCAGTAGGAAACCCCAGGGGTATAGTTACCCAGACTGTAGTTATCTAATCGCATATTCGGAATAGGAAGACGAGGGTTAAAGCTGGTTCCGGTAGGACTTGAGACCATCCACAATAGGAGGGATTTCCGCGCCTTAAATTGCTTCGGGATTAATCCCCATTTCTTGCAGTTTTGCTGCTAATTTAGCGGCTTTCTCTTCGGCTTGTTCAGCCCTTTGGCGTTCTTCTTCAGTCCTTTGGCGTTCTTGTTCAGCCCTTTGGCGTTCTTGTTCTAATAATTCAGAACCCCAAAGAAGCAAATTACCGGATTCATCCCACCACCGCAACCAAAAGGTTACCATTTCTGCCTTTTTACCTCTCCATACACCCAAAAACAGGTTTAATGCTACCAGGTAAAATCTTCCCTGTTCATCTGGGGATTGTTGCTGGTATTTACCGTCTGTTAAATGATAAACATCTAAGGTTCCGGTTTGAGGATGAAAAATCACATATACAGGCACTTTTAAAATTTGTTCGTAAAAATGCCATTTACCATAGGGATAATGGGGATTAATAGAATATTCTCCCCCTTCAGTGGCGGAGATAAATTCCATGACAATGGCGGGGGGTTCTCCTTCGGCGTGGGGGGTATAACTGCGGCGGACTTCCCCCTCTGGGAGGGGATGAGCTACAGGTATATAAACCCAGTCCGGGGCTTTGACGATAGTTTTGTCGCCCACGGTGGCGCATAGCCCAAAATTGGAGGCAATGAGCATGGATTCTAAGATTAATCCAGCCAGTTCTAAAGATTCTCGCAAAGCCGCAGCCAGGAGGGGTTGCAGGGGAAACGCATCTAAATTATCTTGACAAAATATCATATTAGTGCATCAAGATGGAAAAATATCTAATTTTATTCAAAATCTGATTAATTCCTTTATTAATATCCTAAAACTTGAATAAATTTAGGGTAATTATTTATTTGTGATAACAAATTTAGCCAGTTCAGTTCTATATATTAATATCATATTTTTGGACATAAAAAAGCTAGATTCTATTGCATAATCAACAGAAAAATAAATTGTTGATATTGATTTATGGTTGTCTATATTTTCTGACTTTTATCAGATACATTCTAAAATCTTCTCTAAATATTCATCATCCCATCCTGCACAAAACTGCTTACTTTTAATTCCTAGTTTTTGGCTTTTTTCTTTTCCTAAAAGATTAACTGCTATATGACGAATAACTGCAAATTTTTGTGGTGCATTATCCTTTCTTATCCGACAATCATCTTCTCTAAACGCTACATCTAAAATCCAATGCAATGAGTTCTCTATTCCCCAATGACTACGGACTGATTGTCCTAATAATTTCGCATTACCTGTCAAACTACTAATATAATAACGGGTTTCAACCTTGGTTTCTCCATTGACTTTTCGTATATATTCTACCATTCCTATGCTTTGAAGATTTACCCATTTATTCTCTATATCTATCCTTTCTTTTATGTCTGATAACATCAGATAATTACGTATTTCTTCTCTTCCATGTTCATCTTCTTTTGTATGAAATTCACTATGTTTAAATCCTTCAAATCCTTTAGCTATAGCCTCTTTGAAGATTTCTTCTACATTTTTATATAAATTACCTTGATTCTTTTTCAGTGCAATAATATATTCCCCCGATTTCTCTACAATTGATTTAACAATCTCTTTTTGACATCCCATTGCATCAATCGTTACTAAACATCCTGCTATATCTAATACTTTAATTAATTCCGGTATTGCTCTTATTTCATTTGATTTTTCATCTACTTTACATTGTCCTAATACTAAGCTATTAGTTGTTGCCCATGCACTCACCATATGAATAGCTCCTTTCTCCTTTCCTTTATCGTAGGAATGCCTTAATGTTTTACCATCTATTGCTATGACCTCCCCTTCTGTAATTTTATTTATTGATTTTATCCAACTCAAAAAACAGTTCTGAAATTGTTGCGGTTCTATTCTTGCAAATACTCTGGCGAATGTATCATGGGATGGAATCCCATTTGGCAGTTCTAAAAATTTTTTTAGCCATTTTTCTTTCTTTTTTCCATAAGCCTCCATTAATACCCAACTATCGACTCCACATATTACTGCACAAATAGCGATGGTAACAATATCAATTAATTTATGTCTTTTTGTCCGTTCAACTCTCTTATCTTCTAAATCTTTAAAATGATCTGCAATTGTAATTTTTGGTGGTAGCTTCATTTCCCGATCTTCTCTCTTTGTTTTAATTCAGAATACCACTTCACCCTATTTTATTGATTCTTCTGGAAATGAATTTACCATCCAATTTTCTTTGCATACATTTACCAACTTTATATTATATTGTTAATATCACCCTTTTTCGGTATTCATATAAGTTGTATTTTGTCAAATTCAATTAGATGCGTTTCCCCTGGCTTCACCGCTTTTCTCACCTCTTAATAAAACCTCTTGATAAAAACGGGTTTGAGTTACATCTGCTTCTCTGAGATTTAGCATTTTCTGAATCTCCTCTATACTTACTTCGTTAAATTTGTTTACCAGAATTGCTTCTACTAAATCTAATTTTAGCTTGGTAATTTATGGATTAAGCTCTTACGTAGGAATAAGGCTTTCAAAAACTAGCTTTGTTTCCGATTAGACTCTAACTCTGACTTAATTAAACTCACAAATACACTAATAATTTTTTCTGGTTGATTTATATAATACTCATCTAAATCAACTACTACTAGATTATTAGTTAATTGCAAGAATACCCATTGATTACCATTCGTGACACAACCATAAATATTTTCAATATTATTTCCCTCCGATTGATTTAATTGAGCAGCAGCAATCATTTCTGCAATACATTGAGCGAATCCTTGTTTCAGATTATCATTTTTTGCTTCAACCACAGCAATTACAGGAGATGTTACATATAACTGCTGAGATGATAGACCAATTAAGAAATCGCAAAATCCATTTAAACCTTGCTCAATATTAACATTAAAATCAATTCCTGAGAATAAACTAATTTTATTCTTTAATAATCTTCTTACTTCAATTAAAACAGGTGCAATAATCATTTCTGATTTGGCTTTTTCTGTACTAATTGCTTGAGCTAAGGGGATGTTATTTTGCAGATATTTGATAAAAAAACTATCAACTGTTAACTGGTTGTCGGAAGTAAAAACATTTGTTCTTTCTTCAATATCAATGCCAAATGTTTTACTGATTCTGTCTAAACTAAAGTCACTGTAAGCCATTTCTCATAACCTTAATTCTGCTTAATATCCTGACTGAGTTTATAAAGATCATTATGATGGAAACCATTCAGGATTGATAATTTCTCTTAAAAAATAAGAACAAGTTTCAGAGAAAGATAATGGTGGATTTATCTGATATATGATTGATTAGCTTCCTACTATAGCTTTTTCAAAATCATCTGTCGTGTTACACAAGAATTCAGGACTTAATATCTCTTGTATATCATAGGGACAAATTTCTGCAAACGTACTTAATACCAAACCTGTTTCTGCCGATGCTTCCCTCCTGGCATTTCGATAAGCTTTGGGTAAAATATCAGGAATATATTGTTTTAAACTTGGTTTTTCAGTTAGTAAATCTTGTAAATCATCTCTTTGGTTAGCAATGGTGGTAAACCAACTAATAGAACGTTTAGAAGATTGGTATTGCCATTTTAGTAAATGAGTTAATAAAATTATTAACCGATTTTTTAACTCATTTTTTTCACTAATACCCATAGCATCTAACTCTTCTGCCAAATTTTCCCAATCCAAAGCTGTTATATCTCGACTAGCCAAGGCTAATTTTTGTTGAGTCAACCAATCCATGAAATCTGTTTTGTAGAGAGGTGATTTAGACATAAAACTAGTAATGATTACCTGCTTGCCGAACAATTTTTCAACCCTATTGATCATTAGGTAAGCTAATACCTTGTTCCAATAAAAATTGGCGTAATTTAGCTAATTCTAATTCAGCAGAGTCAGCCCGTTGTTTTTCTTGTTCTGTTGGTGTTGGTAGCCAATTATTTTCTCGATCATACCAACGTAACCACAATCTTCTTGATCCTTGATATTCTCCATCCCATAATCCTCACCCGGAATTTTTTTAAGTCTAACAAACTAAATTACATCTGCAAATGTCCGTTCCATTTTCCGAAAATACCAAATTCCACTTACTAAAAGTAAAACTACTAACGCCAATTAATTATTAAAACTGCCGGCGAATTTTGCTAGACATCTGGTGGTAATTAATGTAGGGACAATTCATGAATTTTCCCTACAAGGGTTTTAGGAAACGCACATTTAATTTTCACCAGATGTCTAATCTTATCTTTACCTGTCAATTCAGAATGAAAATATATTCCTACCTTCAATAAACTAGCGACTCGACTTTTTATATTGATAGTTAAGTTAAACCTCCATTAATATTAATACCTGCTTGACGTAACAATTCTTTCAAGCGAGCATTTTCTAACTCAGCTTGATCTGCTCGTTGTTTTTCAGCTTCAGCCCGTTGTCTCTCCCTTTCGACTGGAGTAGGAATAACATTTCCAGTGCGATCGCACCAACGTAACCAAAGTCTGTTTAAATCCTGATATTTACCAAATACCAATCTTAACCCTAATTGGATTTCTTCAAACCAATATTCCCCATTAGAAACATCCTGAGCTTGATAACGTCCATTAATTAATTTAAAGATTCTTAATTGATTACTATGACCATCAAATACTACATAGTAAGGGATTTGTAATATTTCTTCATAAACCTGCCATTTATAGGGTGTTTTACCTTTTTTACTTCTAATTAATCCTAAATCTTCTTTTTCGGTACTTGGAGATAGTAATTCCACGATAACAAAGGGTATTACGTCTTCTTGCCAAATAACGTAACTTAAACGGGGTTCTGTTTGTTGATAAAAGCGATCTACTCCCACCACAGCAAACCAGTCAGGTCGTTTATACCAGAGGGGTTGTTCTAGACTATAGTAGAGATTGAGATCACAGGCGACAAATACCTGATTGGAAGGATAGTTAGGCGGAATAAAGGTTTCTGACAGAAATTCCCCTTGCCAAAAATGATATTGATCGGGCAAACCAGGATCTCCTATTTCTTCACTAGGAAGATCATACATGGTAGGTAATTGTTCTTTGGGAAGGGATATTATCGTTTGGGGTTGATACATGGTTTTTATTGTTGATCTATAACTTTTATAATCATGGCAACCATTCAGGATTAAGAATTTCTGTTAATGAATAAGGACAATTTTCAGGGAAAATTGCCGGAGATAGTTCAGATTTACGAATAGCATTACTTCTAGCTTTACTGTAAATTTTATCCAGAACTTTCTCACAATGATTATAAAGAACTTTAGACTCCAATAATAAATCTAATTCCAGCCTAAAGTTATCAATTTCTTTTTCCCAACCTCTCCCTGACCAATCTTTTTCTGAACTCCAATAATTATACAATAGTAGATGAATTAAAAGTCTCAATAAATAACTTTCTACTTTACGTCTTTGTTCGCTTCCCAATGCGGTGATTTCCTCAATTAAATGTTCCCAATCAATATTTTCTAAATCCTGATTTTGTAGTTGGTTAAGGGTAATCTCTAACCACTCAGGATAATCTTGTTCATAAATCTCGTAAATTGCTTGTCTAGGTGGCATTTTACTAACTCAATTACAGTTTAAATATTGATGTTTGAACCCCAGTAAACCCTATAAATTTACTCCTTTTTCTGCTAGAAACTGTCTTAATTTAGCTAATTCCGCTTCCGCTAAATCAGCCCGTTGTTTTTCTTGTTCAGCCCGTTGTTTTTCTTGTTCAGCCCGTTGCTTTTCTCTTTCTTCTGGAGTAGGCAACCAGTTATTATCTTTATCATACCAACGTAACCACTGTCTAGTTAATCCTTGATATTCTCCCTCCCATAATCCTAAACCCAATTCTGCTTCTTCTAACCATACCCCTAATCCATTCACAGATAGCGGTTGATAACGGTTCATTACTAAACCAAAACAGTTAAATTCGTCAGTATAACGGTTATAAACAAAATAATAGGGGATTCTCAGAATTTGCTCATATACTGTCCATTTATTTGGTGGTTGATTAACTTCCCGTAAATTTCTCCCTAAGTCTTCGTTTTCTGTTCCTGGAGATATTAGTTCTACCACCACAAAGGGATATGTTCCTTCATACCAAGTCACATAACTTAATCTCAGTTCTGTTTCTTCATAAAAACGGGATACCCCTAATACCGCAAACCAATCTGGTCTTTTATACCATTGTGTATGCTTGCTATCATAGTATAAATTTAAGTCACTGCCTGTAAATACATTATCTTCCGCATAACTAGGTGGACGGAAAGTAATACGCAATAATTGTGGTTGTAAAAGGTGAAATTCGTCTGGCAACCCTGGTTCCTCTGGATCTTCGCTAGGTAAATCATACATCGTTGGCAGTGTTTGTCGAGGAGGTAATGGTTCATAGCTAGGTTTGCTATACACATCGCTTTGATACATTATTAATTATCTCCTGTATTTAATCGCTGTTGCCAAGATTCAACTATCTGTTCACTTGTCTCTTCTAAGGAAATTGTAATATCCCAGTGAGGATAATGATCACGCATTTTTGTTAAGTTGGAATAATAGCAAATATGATCATGAATACCATTTTCTGATACGTAATCTAAATTGAAACCTATACACAAAGCCAGTTTTACTCTTGAATAGGTGCATTCCCCGCGCCCCTACGACTCCTGCTGTATCAATTACTGTAAATCAAACTCATAGCTTTAACTTTAATTTCTTCTTCATCAATTTTTTGTTTAAGTTCATTATCTGTGTATATACCCTCAAAAGCTTCCAATGCTGCTTTTTTAATAGCAGTATCAAAAGCATCAGTTAAAATTTCCTTTAATTCCTCTTCATTAGCATAAGAACCACCAGATTTTTTTCGCTTATTGACTTTTTTGATTTCTTTGCTGCTATTATAAATCGAAAACTCCCAAGAACGAGTGCTACGTTTTTCGGCTTCTTGTTTAATTAAGTGTATTAATAAAATTACTGCATAGCTATAAATCTTAGCTAATTTATCTTCCCTGGACATTTCTTCAAGCTGACTGACAATTTCTAAAGCTTGATCATATTCTTGTTTTTCAATTAATTCCCGTAATAGTAATAATTCTTCCATATCATCATCAGCGGTTTACTTAATTTCATCAGGTAGCCAATTTTCATCTAAAGCTTGTTCATCCGTAAAGAATGGTTCTAAAGGAAAAATTAGCGGTTCAAGTCCAGTTTTAACAATAGTAATGTCTCTAGCATCTTGATAAATTTCTGCAACTATTTCTAAAAAGAAGGATTTGAGACTAGGATTTCTTTTGAGTAGTTTTTTGATTTGTTTCCTTTGTTCTATAATTGTACCTTTCCATCCTCTACTATTAGAGTCTCTCTCTTGCTGCCAATAAGCTAGTTTTAGTAGATGCTCGAATAATACTAGTAATCGGCTTTCTAATTCATGCTTTTGAGAATTTCCCAAATCTTCTAACTCTAGGATTAAGTTTTCCCAATCTAATTGGTCTAAATTCTGATGCTGAATTTTATGAATAGTAGTTTCTATCCATTGGTATAAATCTTGATGGTATAAGGTATTTAACTCTTGTTTAGAATCTAACATACTATAGTGCTAATACTCGTAAATAGCTCTACGTTTGGAACGTTTCTGATTGCGGTAACACCTTTTCTGCAATTCGACCCCCCAATATCAAAATCAATAGGAAGGTTACGTTTGGAGAAACTGAGATCAATTAGACCGTCAAAGCTCACTCCACAAAAATCAGCCTATGCCGAGAGTAACTATTAGTTTTTAATAAGCTTGAGATGAAAAATCCTCTTAGGAATTATTTCCTTTGGAGATTTATTTTGTTTTATTACACAACTTTATTGTACCACAAATTCAAGCAGTAATTTCAAAAAGTTTTACTCTTTTTAATATTCGCTGTTTGCAGTAAAACCTCAAGATACTGTTGGCAAATAATTTGCGGTGTAAAGTGGGATTGTAGATACTCACGACCAGCTTTACCCATCTGTTCTGCTAGTGTTTGGTTAGTTTGCAATAAACGGATAAATGCCGCCAGTCCCTGACCATCCCCATGGTCAAATGCCGCCCCACACTCAGCCTCGGTAATTATTTGTCTTAAGCTAGAGTAGGGTGAACAAACTACCGCCAATGGCCTCCCAGATGATAATGCTGAATACATTAAATGAAGAATTGCGCCAATTAGATATTCAAATTGCCACACAATCAGCTGTTTTTCAAGATGGAAACCCCGCCCTAATTACACTCAAGGAAAAACAGAACAACCTCAGACCATTAATTGAGCAAGAATCAGAACTATATATCCAAACCAGGCGATCAGAAGCATATAAATTACTCAGATCCTTAGAACTTAATCAACAACAACTAGAAAACAGTCGCCGAATTTTAGAACGACAACGTCAGCAATTACCCATCCTCATCCGAGAATATACAGAAATACAACGCCGTTTAGGTATTGCTAATGAAAGTCTGAATCGCTTTTTATGATTCAATCCTCTCAGACGGAACAAGGTTGGCAATTAATTCGGTTACCTAACCTACCCATAAGTCCTATAGCCTCTTCAACTATGATCCGGGATATTATCATGGGAATTGCCGCGAGTATCTCCCTAGGGATTGGTGCAGCTTTACTCTTGGAAAAGCTAGATCATACTTATCACAACGCTTTAAGCCTCAAGGAAAGAATCAAAGTTCCTGTATTAGGGAATATTCCCTTTAACCAAGAAATGCAGCCGGATAAATCCCCTACTCTCAAACTCAAAAATGCTTTGATACAATACTCGGATGGGCAGATGGAAACTACTACCCAAAGAGCCACCGTAGCCAAACGACACTATACCAATTACGCTAACAATTTTATCGAAGCCATCAGGCTGCTCTACACAAATATACAATTATTAAGCTCTGATAATCCCATCAGGTCTATTACCATCACCTCCTCCATGCAAGGTGACGGTAAAAGTACAATTGCCTTTTATCTGGCTCAAGTAGCTGTATCCATGGGGAGAAAAGTATTACTGGTAGATACAGATTTGCGCCGCCCTAATATTCATACCTTGGCAAATTTAAGTAATCTCTGGGGGTTGAGTAGTTTAATTACTACGGATATGTCCATAGAAAATGTAGTCACACCACTACCTGCTATGAATGAATTATCTATCATTACTTCTGGACCTATTCCCCCCGATGCACCTAAGTTACTCTCATCAGGGAAAATGAAAAAACTGATGGCACATTTTCAAGATACCTTTGATTTAGTCATTTATGATGCTCCTCCCATTGTGGGGCTGGCTGATACTAATTACATCGCTCCCCAAACTGACGGTGCGGTGATGATCGTCAGGATGGATAAAACAGACCGTTCTGTATTTGAGCAGGCTTTAACTGATATGAAAAATTCGTCCATTAATGTTTTAGGCGTAGTTGCCAATGGACAGCATCGTCATTCAGACAATTACTACAACTATTATTACCACCAACGTGAGGTTCATTAACAGTAAGCCAAAGTTTAAATGTGATAGTTGTGGCTTTGAGAGTGACAGAGATTTAAACGCTGCGATGAATTTAAAACAAGAAGCGGTCAGATTGACCGTGTTAGCCTGTGGACTAGATAGTGCCGACACTTCTAGGAGTTCAGTGAGCGTAGTCGAACTGATGAAGCAGGAAGAAAAAGCTGGCTCTTGTTAGCATTAGTTAGCTTTTTTGTATCGGACGGTTAAGTTTTTGCGCCACGCTCCAAAACTTAAACTCAAGGGTTTTCAGCCTTTTTTCTTATAAATTACCCCCATCAACCGTCTACCATTTTTGGTAAAAACTACTATAATTGAATCCATAAAGTAACAATTTGTAATCTAAAGCAGTTCTTAATTGTGTTTACAACTACACTCGCTCGACCACAGGGTAAACTACCACTAGATTTATTTGCTGCTATTGAGGATCTGAAAAAAGAACTCAACGCAGTAATATTAGCGCATTACTATCAAGATCCAGATATACAGGATATTGCAGATTTTATAGGTGATTCTTTACAATTAGCAAGAGCCGCAGCACAGACAAATGCAGATGTGATTGTGTTTGCTGGTGTTCACTTCATGGCAGAAACCGCAAAAATCCTCAATCCTGATAAATTGGTACTGTTACCAGATTTAAATGCTGGTTGTTCTCTGGCTGATAGTTGTCCTCCAGATCAGTTTGCAGCTTTTAAAGCCGCACACCCAGATCATCTAGTAATTTCTTACATTAATTGCTCTGCCGAAATCAAGGCCATGAGCGATATTATCTGCACCAGTTCCAACGCTGTGAAAATTGTACAGCAAATACCCAAAGAACAACCGATTATTTTTGCACCAGATCGGAACTTGGGACGGTACGTGATGCAACAAACCGGACGGGATATGCTGTTATGGCAAGGTAGCTGTATTGTCCATGAAACATTTTCGGAAAGGAAAATAGTTGAGTTAAAAACTACACATCCAGAAGCTGAGGCGATCGCTCACCCAGAATGTGAAACCAGCGTTTTACGTCACGCCAGCTATATTGGCTCTACAGCCGCTTTATTGAATTATTGTCAAAAAAGCCCTAGCCATGAGTTTATCGTCGCTACAGAGCCAGGAATCATCCACCAGATGCAAAAATTAGCACCCGGTAAACACTTTATTCCTGCACCTCCTGAGAATAACTGCAATTGTAACGAATGTCCATTTATGCGGTTAAATACCTTAGAAAAGCTGTACTTAGCCATGAAAAACCGCACCCCTGAAATTACTATGTCAGAGGATATTCGTCTTGCAGCACTCAAACCCATGCAACGGATGTTAGAAATGAGTGTTTAGCCATCAGGAGGCAGAATAATTTTAGATTTTAGATTTGAGTTGAGAAAAACAATCCAAAATCCAAAATCCAAAATCCAAAATTGAGTCACCAATCACCCATTTTTTCTGCTTCTTTCTCAGCAGTTTTACTATATTCCCTGTATAACTTAGTACGAATTTTTGCTTCTTGATATCGGCTATGACTAGGTGGAACCTGACTCATTAAATCAGAAGCCCTTTGCCATCTAGCAGCTAACTCCAACCACTGAGTTGAAGTTGTAGCTTTTTTACCAGCAGCAGAGGCTTGATTAGCAAGTCTCACTGCATCTGCAAATTTGTCATCAGATGTATCATTTGCCGATTGAGCAGGGCTTTTTTGAGCATGAGAGGATGATACTTTGGATTTAACTTCACCTGCGGTTTTTACAGACGGCGAGATTTGCAATGGTATAAGATTTTTTATTGAATTACCCAAACGTTCATCAAACAAACCAGCCACCAAAAGTAATGCACACAAACTAACTGATCCAATGATCAGCTTGTTGATTGTATCTTTGTTTTTATCCTGGTTAGTTAGTAAAGATTGAGCTTTAGGTAAAATCGGCTTTCCAAACTCAGTATAGGCGGTTGTAAAATCTTGAATTAATTGCTGGAAAAGACTAGGCTGAGATAGAGTAATTTCCTGTGACCAAAGTAATTGATTTTCGCTATTGCGGTTAATTTCCTCTAACCATAATAATTGCTCTTCCCGCACAATGCGACTGTTGATATTGACTTTGCGAATGTTACGCGGTGCTATAGACTCCAAAATTTGCTGGATGTTGGCTACCAAAGTAGACTGCTCAAGTTGTTCTACCGTAGCCGCTTCACATAAAATTTGTAACACACCATCAGCAAAAATGGCTCTGGTTCTGACACCAGACATCACGAGTCTTTCGTTCAATACCTGAATAATAGCGGCAACGCTGCCTTGATGAGCTTGCCAAGCTATATCGTTGATTCTATCTACCATTTGAGATTGAGTGATCACTCTCGCACCCTGACCTATGAACTAACTCATTATCATTAATTTTGCACTCTGTTGTCACTAACTTCACCTAATCTAAAGCAAACTTTTGTCTGTACCTATGTACTATTCATTTACTTCTAATAACCGAGAAGTTTTAAATCTATCCATCCACTTTTCTAAATATACCCGATTCGCTGTTTGCTCAGATTGATCTTTTGTATCCACAGGATAAGGCATCAATCCTAAAATAGCAGCACTGGTGACACAAAACATGGACTTTTGGAAACTCATACAAATTTGTACCCGCAGATCATCTTCACCGCGCAAACTACGCTTATAAATATCATGCAGATATTCTGGTAAATAATGGCGCATATCTTGCATTAACAATGTAGGAGGAATACCCGCACCACCAATAGGTAAAGGATCTGCGTATAATGCACCATATTGAAATCTGGCCTGATCTGGGGGAACTTGATATGCTTGGGCGTTTAAAGAAACAGTTCCTAAAAAGGGAGTTCCCCGGAAAAATACCGCTTCTACATAAGGAACTGCGGTATCTGGTAAGAATGTCAAACCAACTGATTTAGGAATAATATCATAAACTTTACTGCCAATTTTCACTTCGTAGGTAATAGGTCTTAAAGCATCTTTTACCAAACCAACTTTAATATGATCTACAACTTGAGGAATTGATTTAATTTTCCCTTGATCATAAAGGTCTGATAAGCTGAGAAAAATATCAGCCATAACTCGCCAAAATTGACCTAAACCACTATAGTAGGCAGATACTCGCAACTGTTCATTCAAAAAATCAGGGAACAGATTGTTAATTCCTAAAATTAAAGGATTATACTTAAATTTAGTAGCGATTACCGCTTCTGCTCTTTCTGCAAATTCTTTACTATCTAAATAACTATCTAAGCCACCACCACCATGCCACATCATGGTTTTCATGCAATATTCGGCATACTCAAAATTAATTCTGTGATGCCACCAATGACGCAGTAATTGAGATAAAGAAACTTTACCATTAAAATATTTAAAAAATGGGAAAAACACTAAAAACTGATGTTCAGCAATGTAAATAAGATTTTGGGAATAAGCATCTAAAACCACACCATAACTTTTCAGAATACCCACTACTTCTAAAACATTTTCTGGGCTATCTTTCAGTAACGCTTCTCCAGTTTGTAAACGCTGGATAAACTCATTCAAGGGATGATCAACGGGTTTGTTTTTGGTATTAACCATTAGTTTTAGCTCCCACTATCTTAGATAATTAATAGGTATCGGTATTTATAGATTTTAACAAAGATCAAGCTATATTTGGAATAAAAATACTACAATAGTAATTTTTGATGCTGTTTATTTTTTAAACCTAACAAGAATCTCAGTTATTTGAAGTTGTAAATAAAACATCTAGCGTTACAGGTTTCTCGGAAAAAGCTTTTCTGAATTTAAGGCGCATTCTACTCCCTTCTACACGACTAGATAGGGTTTGACAGATATCTGCATGAGAAATATCATGTTTATTACATGTATCATACAGCACTTTGCGTAACGTTTAGGTACAAAAACATAAGACAGAATTATTACATCAAGCTAGAAAATAGGATATGAACTGTACTAGATAGACGTGCAAAGTGCTGTAAACACAAAAAGCTTTGAGGTTATCATTAGTTTTTATTGATCTGACATTTTCGCAATTTGCATAAATAACACCAAGAAAATGTCTATCTTTACCTCTTTCCTGATCTAGCTTTAGTTTATATTCAACTTTTTTATTTAATTCTTCTAATGATGTGTATGTTTTTCTATTTACAGACATACCTTTATCCTGAGCATCAATAAATGCAGTGGAATTAACTTTTCCAGTTTCTTTATCTATGTGAATAGGTGAATAAATTTGTCTGATTAGTATTTCATCATCTTCTATAATACCTGGAGAATATTGACTAACTGAAACTTTTTCGCAATTACATTGAGAATCATTTTCTTGCACAAACTTACATCTATTAGATGTTACATTATAAATTTCTGAACAATTCATAGAAAATTAAATTTTATTGATTAAATTAATTAAGTTCTTTGGTAGTTCATTTACCTCTTGAATAGATACAGATTCTTCTCCTATTTCCAAATCACTATCTGTACCGTAATACCAAAATGTTCCATCACCCTCAAAACAAACTTCAGCATAAATATTATCTTTTTCCCAAAACAAACCAACTATTCCTGTACCACTTACCATTGGTTTAGGTAATGATATAGAATCAGGTAAACTTTTTACGAAAGAAATAGTTTCTGCTATTGTTTTTGATTGAGGTGCAATTCCTTCATATCCATCCCAATCATCAGGTAAAGACAAATAATTACGTATTTCATTAATTAGTTTAGCCTTTTTTCTTAGTTTATTAAGCCTAATTTCTTCATTTTCAAAAGCGACATATTTGTGATAGTATTGGTTTGTTTGTACTTCCTGCATCTGCATAGAAATAGAAGTGATCGTTTTGGTTTTCCGCAGAAACTCGTAATTATCTTTTAATAAGTAAGATTTTTCAGGTTGTGACTTTATCTTTAACATTTTTATTCTCCATCACTTTCTTGTAAGCCTAAATCTGCCAAAGTTTTAAGGATTTCCTCTTTATGACTGTCTATAACACTAATGATTTCTAACTCGTCAGTTTTAACTTGCTTTAAGAATCTAGCGCATACTTTGAGTAAAGTAATTGTGGGAATAGCTATCTGTACTTTTAATTCTTCTTCTATTTTTTTTCGTCATTATCTTCTGAAATATCTACAACAGAGTAAAAATTTAGTTTGCTTATGGTTGAACCAACCATAATACCTGCGCCATCAGCATATATTTCTAAGTGTTTTGATTTCATATATAAGATCCTTTAGGTTTTCTGTAGTTGCTGTGAACTTATCAATAATAACATGATCTAGATATTTTAACCATAAAATTATTGATTAATACTGGTTGCTAGAACTGGGAATATCAAAATGAATTTTCCCAATCTCTAGCATCCATATTTAACTTTTCCTTTTCCTCTGGTATCAGAGTATTTGAGTTAATAGGTTCTGCGTATTTACCATTCCTTGAATTGTCGCTTGGGTCCAATGCACTAACCAAGATGGTTGGATGCCAAAAACCACAATTAACACAGCTAAGATTAAAGCAGGAATGCGATCGCTCCAATAGACTCTTGGTAAATTCATCACTTGCTCAGATAACCGCCCAAAAAAGGCACGATTTACCAAAATTAAGAAATAAACCGCCGTTAAACCAGTCCCCAGCATTGATACCAGGGTTTGCACGGGAAAAACTGCATAACTACCGCGAAATACAATAAATTCGGAAATAAAACCCACCATTCCCGGTATACCTGCGCTGGCCATGACTCCTAAAATCATCAAAGTACCAATCACCGGCATTCCTCTTTCTGGGTTCAGTAATCCCCGAATCACTTCTAAATCACGGCTACCAGCTTTTTTATACACAACCCCCACCAAAAGAAACATCAGAGCAGAAATTAAACCGTGACTCACCATTTGCATGACAGCACCCAAGACGCTGAGTGGTGTCGCTGCTGCTGCTGCTAACAAAACATAGCCCATGTGTCCGATAGAACTATAGGCTACCATTTTTTTCATGTCCGTTTGGGCGATCGCACAAGATGCACCAAACAATACACTAATCACCGCCCATGTTGCTAAACTTGGTGCTACATATTCCCAAGCTTGGGGTAACAAGTTCATTCCAAATCTGAGTAAACCGTAAGTTCCTAATTTCAACAATACCCCAGCTAATAAAACAGAAATTGGTGTAGATGCTTCGACGTGAGCATCTGGCAACCAAGTATGAAAAGGAACGAGAGGAATTTTAATGCCAAACCCAACTAAAATTCCTGCTAATAATAATAGTTGAGTGGCTAAAGGTAGAGTGTGAGCATTTAAAGTTGCTAGTCCAAAACTAGGAGAATGACTCAACCAAACCATCCCCAAAAAACTAGCTAAAATTAAGATTCCCGAAATCGCTGTATAGATCAGAAACTTAGTAGCAGCATAACCCCGTCTTGCACCACCCCAAATAGCAATCAAAAGATATAGGGGAATCAATTCCAATTCATAAAACAGGAAAAATAACAATAAATCCTGTGCTAAAAAAGCTCCTGTCACCCCTGCACTCAACAGCAGAATTAAGGAGTAATAAAATTTAGGACGTTGTAGAGATTCATCACTACTATAGATGGCAATACCTGTTAAAAGTCCATTTAACAAAAGCAATGGCAAGGATAAACCATCTACACCTAAATTATAGTTTAAACCTAACGCATCTATCCAGGGTAAAGACTCAGCAAACTGTATTCCGACTTCCCCAGGATTAAATTTAATTGTTAGGAAAACCGTCCACAGAAAAATAATTACCGCAAAAACCAAAGCTATTTTCCGGGCAATTTTCCCACTCAAAGCAGCAGGATAGAAACCAATTAATGCTGCACCCACTAACGGCAGCAATATCAATGTACTTAGCATCATAATGAGGAGTTCAGGAGTTCAGAAGTTCAGGAGTTCAGAATGAAGTAGGGGAAGTAGGGGAGATGGGGAGATGGGGAGGTTAATAACCCAATCACCAATCACCAATCACCTAAAAAGGCAATTTATCCAGTAAACCCAAGGACCAGCTAATAAAGAAACCAAGAAGGCTGATCACAACGAGGATAGTTAACATATAACCTTGAGATTGACCGGAAATGCTGTATTTTAAGCTTTGTCCGCCAAAAATAGTCGCAAAGCCGACTAAATTCACAAACCCATCAACCAAGTAGCGATCGCTCCATGCAGATATCTTGGACAATAATGCTACTGCACTAACTATGGTGAAGCGATAAACTCTGTCAATGTAAAAATCATACCCTAATAAATCCTGCAAAAATCTCCATCCTAAAATTCTGGATCTTGACCAACCTTTATGCAGGTAAATCTTTGAGCCAATCACCACCCCTAAGACCGTGGAAGTCACCAAAGCTAATACAATGTACCAATCAATACTTTCCCAGTTTGGTAGTAAGTACCATTGCTGAAGCATCATTGGTATTAGCAGGGTGATGATAGTTAAAGTCACCATTGGTAAAGCCATTGGCCAACCGACTTCTGGGGCGCGGCGTGTTTTCTGTTGTGGTTGTCCCCAAAAGATCAGCCGGAAAACTCTGGTTAAATTTAAAGCTGTCAAGCCATTAACCAAAACTAAAACTGCAATCACCCAAGGGTTAACTTTGATTAAGCCATCAGCCCAAGCCAACATTGCCCAAAAACTACCCAAGGGTAATAATGTCACCATCCCTGCTGAACCAACTACAAAGGCGGTGGTAGTAGCTGGCATTCTTGACCACAAACCACCCATTTCTGTTAAGTCTTGACTTTGGGTAGTATATATGATAGATCCAGAACTCATAAATAATAAGGCTTTGGCGATTGCATGAGTTAACAACAACATCAAGGCTACACCACCTTGTTCTAAACCCACTGCCAAAAACACCAATCCCATATAGGCGCTTGTAGAGTGAGATAAAGCCCGCTTGATATCAATCTGGGCTATTGACACCAAAGTTGCACCCACCGCAGTCACCGTACCCATAACTACCAAGGCATTCAGAGCGATAGGCGATAAAACTAATATTGGCTGAATCTTGTACAAAACATAAGCACCACCAGCCACTACCAAAGAGTTTCGCATTACCGAAGCTGGGTTTGGTCCTTCCATCGCCTCATCTAACCACAAATGCAGGGGAAACTGAGCGCACTTACCCGCAGGACCAGCAATCAAAGCTATACCCAATAATGTAGATGTTAATGGACTTAAATTAGCTGTTTGTACCCACTCATACAAGTCAGAAAAGTTCAAACTACCAGCTTGGGTGGAAAGCGTGACAACAGCCATCAGCAATAATAAATCTCCCACCCGCTTGGTTAAAAACGCATCTCGCGCTGCTGTGACTACCAAGGGTTGAGCATACCAAAAACCCACCAACAAGTAAGTAGAAAGGGTGAGAACTTCTAACAAAGCATAACTGAGGAACAAAGAATCACTAATCGCTAAACCAGTCAAAGCAGCTTCAAAAAATCCCAAAAGCCCAAAAAATCTGGCTAAAGACCAGTCTTTTTCCATGTAACCCAGGGCATAAATTTGAGCTAATAAACTTAATCCTGTGATTAAAACTATTGCCCCAATACTTACTGGTGACAGTTCTAAAGCAAAGGTTAACTTAAAATCCGCAGTTTGAAACCAAGTAATTAATAAATTTTCTTGGTCTCTGTTCCAGATGTCTCGAAATACAATCAGGCTATGGACAAAACCTAGTAAGGTAGTCAACAAGTTCAAGTAAGCAGCAGGTCTAGGTCCTGTACGTTGAATTAATCCAATGCCCCAAGGCAGTGTTAAAATTGCCCCTAGTAAGCTATAAAAAGGTACAAACCAACTGGTGAAAAATAGAACTTCATTCATTTAATTTTTCCTTGACGACTCAGCCTTTGGTTTCTTAAACAGCCTTAAATCAATCATTTGCTTAAAAAATGTTAATTTTGAAAAAATCAAGTTTTTCTTAACTATTTCTCAAAAAACTTGAATCAGTATTTTTACTTTCACCTGCGCTATTCACGGGCAGTTATATATAAATTTACAAAATTTACAAAATTTACAAAATTTACAGAGTTCGCAGCATGTACTGATTTTCAGTATTCAGCAATCTTGTTAAAAAAACAAAGACAAAAGCCAGTCGGTAAATTTGTATTGTGGAATTGGGCAAACTTTTAATTTCATCAAAAACCTCTCTGCTTATAATTAGGTTAAAACTGATTACTGATAGCTGAATGCTCACTAATTATCTTCTTTAATCATCTGATGGAACATTTGTCTTCCTACTTTGAAAAAAGAATTTTATACTTTATATTTAAAAATCTTATATATCGTTCATTCAATATCTGTGCCAATAGCAAAAATCAAGGAAAGACTGAGACAGTAGAATATACAGCCTCTGTTCAATCCTGAGTAGTTCAGATTAGCCCTGGTTATGAATGTGATTTTTTAAAGTAATAAAAAAATTATAAAGCATAAGTGGCCACTCTAGGAAACCGTGAACTTTGATGTATTTTTTGGGTATATTAAGTTTTGTTAAGTTTTTTAAAAGTATTTTATCATAAACTATTATAGTAATTTATGTTGCCAGGGATGCCAAGGTTTCATATCCTTAATTTTAGAAGTATTTTTCTCCAATGCTCAAAATGAGCATCCCCGTCAAAAAAATACACCCATAGTACAGATTGTATTAAATTTTTAGGAGTTCTGCGATGCCAATTGCAGTTGGAATGATTGAGACAAAAGGGTTTCCAGCAGTAGTAGAAGCTGCGGATGCGATGGTAAAAGCAGCCCGTGTTACCTTAGTAGGCTATGAAAAAATCGGTAGTGCGCGTGTTACCGTAATTGTGCGGGGTGATGTATCTGAAGTACAAGCTTCAGTAGCAGCGGGAATTGAAGCCGCAAGAAGAGTCAATGGTGGTGAAGTTTTGTCTACTCATATCATTGCTCGTCCCCACGAAAACCTAGAATATGTATTACCGATTCGGTACACAGAAGCAGTAGAACAGTTCCGAACCTAAACACTTTTAAAATAAAGTGGTTAAAGGATTTACTTGCTTACGTGGAAAATTTGTCTGTTTGGTGCTTGTTGAAAAATTTGATTTAAGGATAAAAGAATAATGTCAATTGCAGTGGGAATGGTGGAAACCCTGGGCTTTCCAGCAGTAGTAGAAGCTGCTGATGCTATGGTAAAAGCGGCTCGTGTTACCTTAGTAGGCTATGAAAAAATTGGTAGCGGTCGGGTAACAGTTATTGTGCGCGGTGACGTTTCCGAAGTCCAAGCTTCTGTAGCAGCAGGAGTAGAAAACGTGAAACGAGTCAACGGTGGACAAGTGTTGTCTACACACATAATTGCTCGTCCTCACGAAAACCTGGAATATGTACTGCCAATTAGATATACAGAGGATGTTGAACAATTCCGGGAAGGTGTAAGCGGAATTCGTCCTTTCAGAAGCAGACAATAATTAAGAATGCAAATTGCTAAAGTGCGTGGCACAGTAGTTAGCACCCAAAAAGATCCGAGTCTGCGGGGTGTAAAACTACTAATGTTGCAATTAGTAGATGAAAACGGAAATCTCCTCTCAGAATATGAGGTAGCAGCCGATAGTGTGGGAGCAGGAGTAGATGAGTGGGTACTTGTCAGTAGAGGCAGTGCCGCTCGTCAAGTTCTTGGTAACGAACAACGTCCGTTAGATGCAGCAGTAGTGGCGATAATAGATACGATTCACGTTGAAGATCGTTTCATTTACAGCAAAAAAGATCAATATAGATAGTCAGGAAACAGGTGACTGGTGACTGGTGACTGGTGACTGGTGACTGGTGACTGGTGACTGGTGACTGGTGAGAAAAATATAGTTCATCAGAAACCGACTAATGACCAATGACCAATGACCAATGACCAATGACCAATGACCAATAACTAATGACCACTGACAAAAAGCATATTTCAGGAGGAATCTCACAATGGCAGTCCGCAGCACGGCGGCACCCCCAACCCCGTGGTCAAGGAGTTTAGCTGAACCCGATATCCATCAAACCGCTTATGTACATTCTTCTTGTAATCTCATTGGGAATGTACACCTGGGTGCGAATGTGATTATTGCTCCAGGAACTTCGATTAGAGCAGATGAAGGCACACCTTTTTATATTGGTGAAAATACCAACATTCAAGATGGCGTAGTCATTCATGGGTTGGAGCAAGGCCGAGTAATTGGTGATGATGGCGAAAAATACTCGGTATGGATTGGCAAAAGTGCTTCTATTACCCACATGGCGCTGATTCATGGACCAGCTTATGTTGGGGACAGTTGCTTTATAGGTTTTCGCTCCACTGTCTTTAACGCCAGAGTCGGAGCAGGTTGCATCGTCATGATGCACGCATTAATACAAGATGTAGAAATTCCCCCAGGAAAATACGTAGCTTCTGGCTCTATTATTACGACCCAACAACAAGCGGATCGTTTGCCAGATGTACAAGATCAGGATCAGCAATTTGCTCACCACGTTGTGGGGATAAATCAGGCTTTGCGGGCTGGTTATCGCTGTGCAGAGGATCTCAAGTGTATTACCCCAATTCGGGATGAACTGAATGTTTCTGGGGCAAAATCTTATACAAGCATTACCGTTGAAGAATTGGATAGGAGTAGTGAAGTGGCAAGCAAATTGGGTGCAGAAACGATAGAGCAAGTGCGCTATCTACTGGAACAAGGTTATAAAATTGGCACAGAACACGTAGATCAAAGACGTTTCCGCACAGGTTCTTGGCAAAGCTGTAAGGCTATTGAAACCCGGTCATTAGGACAAGCGATCGCAGCCTTAGAATCTTGTTTAGTAGACCACAGTGGCGAGTACGTGCGGTTGTTCGGCATTGACAATGGTAGAAAACGGGTATTAGAAACCATCATTCAACGTCCTGATGGTGTAGTTAGCAACGGTACATCTAGCTTTAAAGCTCCTGCGGCTACATCTTACAGCAGCTACAACGGCAATGGTAATGGTAACGGTGCTGTTGCCAGTGGTAGCCTCAGTGCCGAAACCATTAACCAAATTCGCCAACTTTTGGCTAAGGGCTACAAAATTGGTACAGAACACGTGGATGAGCGTCGTTTCCGTACAGGTACATGGCAAAACTGCCAACCCATTGAAACAAATTCTGCTAATGAGGTAGTAGCAGCGTTAGAAGATTGTATGGTTTCCCATCAGGGGGAATATGTACGTTTAATTGGCATTGATGCTAAAGCTAAACGTCGCGTACTAGAAACCATTATCCAACGTCCTAACGGACAAGTAGTATCTTCTGGCACAGCGAAACCAGCAGCAACTTCTTATGGTGGTGGAACTGCAACCGTAACTAGCACCCGTTTAAGTGCAGAAGTAGTAGATCAACTGAGACAATTGTTACAAGGTGGGTTGAAAATTACCTTGGAACACGTAGACCAGCGCCGTTTCCGTACAGGTACTTGGGCAAGTGCTGGACAAATTGAAGCGAGAACAGAAAGAGATGCGATCGCTGCTGTAGAAGCTTGCCTCTCTGAATATCCAGGTGAATACGTGCGCTTAATTGGAATCGACACCGCAGCAAAACGCCGCGTGTTAGAAGCAATTATTCAGCGTCCATAATTTTAGGTGACAGGTGACAGGTGACAGGTGACAGTATTTCAAGGAGTCAGGAGTCAAGAGAATTTAAGAATAAAGAATTAATTTTTCTTCCCCTGCTTCCCCCACCTCACAAGGGTAGGTATTTTACATTGTCGTCAGGGCAAGACTTGGATGACTTGGAAGGACAGTGGACAAGGGAGGAAAACCGTACAAAATCAGATTTTCTTGGTAACAAGAACAGTCCGTCAAAATACCATTGTGCGTATCAAATCTTCCTTGTCTACAATACCTCCTTGTCTACCTAGTCCTGCCTTCACAGTTAATATTAAAAACCTACCCCTGTGATGCTTCCCCCACCTACCTATCTCAAAATATTCAACATTAATTTTTCCGGCTTCCGAGGTAATAAATTCCATGTCTGTGCCGCTGCTACGCCTGGGCAACAGTTTTAATTCTCTTATGAGTGGCGATGTCAATATTCATGAAACCGCCGTAATAGCACCAGGGGTAATACTCCAAGCAGCTGCCAACAGTAAAATTATTATTGGTCCTGGGGTTTGTATTGGCATGGGGTCAATTCTCCAAGTCAATGAGGGTATCCTAGAAATAGAAGCAGGAGCAAACCTGGGAGCCGGCTTTTTGATGGTTGGCCAAGGCAAAATTGGGGCTAATGCTTGTATTGGTGCTGCTACGACAGTGTTTAACTGTTCCGTCGCACCGGAGCAAGTAGTACCATCAGGTTCAATTCTGGGAGATAGCAGTCGGCAAATTGATGAAAATCAAAATCAACAGGAGGTAGAAACGGCCTCTGATACCACTGAGACAAATCCCCCAGAAGCAGAACCTGAAACACCCAAGGAAAACGTAGTTACTTATACTCAATTTTCTGCTGCGGCTTTTGTGGATTTTAAACAAGAATCTATTTCCGTACCTCCACCTTCTCCCATTCCTAAAAGCCAGTCACCTCCTGTTGCAGAAACTCCCCTAGTTACTGACTCTACCCCCACAGAAACAAATCTCCCAGGTTCACAAGAAACTAACACTCAAGAACCCGAACCCAGTCCAGCTAACACTGAAAGTTCTCAAATTTTTGGAACACAGATATATGGACAAGGAAGCATTAATAGACTATTGACTACATTGTTTCCCAATCGGCAACCCTTGAGTAACCAAAACTCTGAAAATTCCTCAGAGTAAGTGTTATTTGTTAGTTGTCTGCCTTTGCGAGAATCCTGGTGAATTTATGATGGAAACATACAACCAACGCTCTCTTAGTACCATCCATGCACCACGTCGCCGCGATCCCCTCAAGGATGCAGCCTTGGGTATGGTATCCACTCTCAGTTTTCCGGCTATTGTTGGCACGGCTGATATGATGCTCAAGTCGGCTGGTGTTCATTTAGTCGGCTATGAAAAAATTGGTAGTGGTCACTGTACGGCTATTGTTCGGGGTAATATTGCTGATGTACGTCTAGCTGTGGAAGCTGGTGTACAAACAGCAGAACAGTTTGGACAATTGGTGTCTAGTTTGGTTATTCCTCGGCCTTATCCCAATTTGGATATAGTTCTACCTATTAACCGTCTCACGCAAATAATGGAGGATGGCAGTTACAGCCGTTTAAGTAATCAAGCGATTGGTTTGGTCGAAACTCGTGGTTTTCCGGCAATGGTAGGGGCTTGTGATGCTATGCTGAAATCAGCAGATGTCCATTTAGCTTCCTATGAAAAAATTGGTGCGGGCTTGTGTACCGCTATTATTCGGGGTACGGTGGCTAATGTGGCTGTTGCTGTAGAAGCGGGAATGTATGAGGCAGAAAGGATTGGTGAGTTAAACGCTGTCATGGTGATTCCGCGACCTTTGGATGAGTTGGAACAAACCTTGCCTGTGGCTAGTTGCTGGGTGGAAGAACGTCAACCAGTGAATATACCCTTGAATATCAAGGATAAAATTGTTGATGCAGAAGCTGTGGAATTACCTGATTTAGCGAAATTGCCTGTTAAGGTTAAGGAAGAACTTTGGAGTGATGAATGATGAATGGTGAATAATCAATTATATGTAGCTGTGGACAAGAACTTTAAGACATTATTGAAAACTCAAACCTAGTTTTGACAAGGGTTTTACTTTTGCCTTTTGCCTCTTGCCTGATGCTATATTTTCGATATTCAGCATTCATCTTGGGTTGGAAGGCATCTTACGTTTTGTGTTGTTTTGATCATATCTTTTCAATTCCATAAGTCCAATACTACACTTCTGATAGCGAGGATAGGTTTTTCTCTATACTTACACTCATAACTTTAATATGTGTGCCACTACACAATTTGTCAGTGTTAAGTAATACTGAATATATATAGTAGTCGGCAGATAATGAGGATCATCTCAAATTCTACAATATTTGTAAAACAAGAGTTTTCACAATCTTACTGCTGACTAATATATCTAACCCAAGTTGCTAGTTACAAAAAAGTCAGGGTGTAGGGGTGTAGGGGAAAAACTTAATTCTTGGTTCTGAACTTCTGAACTTCTGAACTTCTAACACAACTAGCAAATTAAGTTATCTATTAACTGCTATTAGAGGAGAATCACCTTGAACCAAGCGACACTGCACCAGTTGAAGGTGTTCGAGGCCGCTGCAAGACACGGTAGCTTTACCCGTGCTGCTGAAGAGTTATTTCTCACCCAACCGACTGTATCAATGCAAATCAAGCAACTAACAAAATCTGTGGGGTTGCCATTGTTTGAACAGGTGGGAAAACGCTTATTTTTAACAGAAGCGGGACATGAGTTATTTGCCACTTGTCGCCAGATTTTTGACACTATCGCCCAGTTTGAAATGACTGTTGCAAATTTAAAGGGGCTAAAACAAGGTCAATTGCGTTTGGGGGTAATTACCACGGCTAAATATATTATTCCCCGTTTGTTGGGTCCGTTTTGCCAACAGTATCCGGGAATTGATATTTCGCTACAGGTGACAAATCATGAAGGTATTTTGGATCGGATGATTGCTAATTTGGATGACTTGTATATTATGAGTCAAGTTCCAGATCATCTGGATATCAATTGTCAACCTTTTTTGGAAAATCCTTTGGTGGTTTTTGCTCCTGCTGGACATCCCTTAGCCAAGGAAAAAAATATTCCTTTAGAACGACTGGGAGAAGAACCGTTTATTATGCGGGAACCGGGTTCGGGTACACGCCGCGCTGTGCAAAGTCTCTTAGATGAACATGGGGTGAAGGTCAAGGTGAAATTGGAATTAGGGAGTAATGAAGCAATAAAACAGGCTATAGTTGGAGGCTTGGGAATTTCGGTGCTATCTCGTCATACTTTGTTGACGGATGCCCATGAGTTTAGTATTTTGGATGTACAGCATTTTCCCATTAAGCGGACTTGGTATATAGCTTATCCAGCAGGTAAACAATTATCTATTGTTGCTCGTACTTATTACGAGTATCTATTAGAGGCAGCAAGGAAAATTGTGGAAAAGGAAATTGCTCCTCTCAGTATTAAGGTTGAGCAACTTCCGTCATAAAATTTGCATCAAATTTACATTCAAAACTTCCTTACTGCTTGACGGTGCAACAGGAAACCATTGACAATTAACCAACATAACTATTAAACCAGTGAACAGGCAAAAGGTGACAGTGATAACTGGTAACTGTTAAACATGGTGGAAAACCGGCAATGGTAAACTCGGAATTATCATCTTGGCGTAAAACAATACAAAGCCAGATTGTATCTGTCACAGTCTATGGTGACAAAGCTTTGGTTACAAGAAGAGCTTGTCCTAAGTTGACCATTTTATAGACAATAATATACTTATGTTGACAAAAATGGACATAAGTTAGCTCAGAAAAATGCCAACTTGATATATAATCCTCAGATATCAAGTATTGAATCAGACTATTACCGACGCGAAAACCAATCATTGATAGTGATAGTCTGTTTCCAAATCTTAACCTGAGAAAGTCGCGTTGGGCTACAGCGTGCAAGTCTACTGAGGGATAACCGCTCCCATGCTCCCGTTGAAGTAGAAAGTAAAGTCTAGCTTTGTCTAGGTTTTATATAGCAGGTGTAATATCCTTAACAGGAGAAGAACGAGAGTTATTAATTACACCTTTGCCTGTGACTTTGGAAACGGAGTCTGTGCGGGTAAATGATGCTGGTACGGTAGGGGTGCGGTTGCTGGGAGTCAGCAGCGATCGCATTTATACTACTGAACCATTCATTTCTGAGAATCCGAACATTAATTTATAAGGTTTATTAATCATGGTAAAAATAAAATCAGTCTCTTTTGAAAATTACAAAGCATTTTATGAAAAACAGACAATGCAATTAAAACCAATTACTATTTTGATTGGTAAAAATAGTTCTGGTAAAAGTTCTATTGCTAAATTATTTACTTTGCTGGAAACGTCCCTCAAGGGAGATATTGATGAACCTCTACTATTGAAAAATAATGGAGTGGAATTAGGTGCAGATTTTGATAATTTGTTTCCTGAAAATAACCCTGGAGGAATTAGTTTAAATTTTCAAATTACATTTGAGAATAATATACAAATAGAAGTTGGGTTACTAAAAAAAGTAAATGGTTATGGTTTAGATATTTTCAATTGGAAATATAAAGATAATAACCAGGAATTTGATTTGCAAGATATGAATAATATGAACCCCTTTACTAATGGATACATTAATGAGATTGATCAAAAATTTTATGAGTGCAAATTTAAAGGTTTTACACCCACTGAATTTATAAAAGAAGGTACAAATGAAAATTTATCTGCAAACTTGAAAATACCAAAAATTGATGTAGATTATATTGGACCTTTTAGAATTTTGCCTCAAAGATGCTTTTCTTTAACTGGAAAGACAAAATTTAGAGATACAGGTATTACAGGTGAAAATGCTTATATAATGCTTGGAGTCAGTAAATTAGAGAAAAAAGATAATTTGTATGAGAAGGTGGGAGAGTGGTACAAGGAACATTTTGACGGTTCGGAATTGATAGTAGATGATACAAGTAAAAGACCTCTTATCCAAATTCTACTTTCTAAAAATGATACTGAAGTAAATATTATGGATGTTGGACAAGGAATGAATCAAGCATTACCTTTAGTTGTTCGTGCTAATGTTACTGATAGACCTGACTCAATAATTGTTTTAGAACAACCGGAATTACATTTACATCCTGCTGCACATGGTGATTTAGCTGAACTATTTGCGAAGTCAGCAAAGGAGAATAATCAGACTTTTATTATTGAAACTCATTCTGAAAATATAATCTTGCGTTTGCGGAAATTAATAGTTGAAAATGATTTTGGTTTCACCCAAGATGATTTAATCATTTACTGGATAGAAGATGCTGAGTTGAAAGGTAAAGAACTGAGGGAAATAACAGTTGATGAGGAGGGGGTTTTAAGTGATTGGCCGGAAGGTGTTTTTAATGAAGGTATGAAAGAAATTTTAGAAATGCAAAAAGCACTAAGAAGAAAACAACAAGAACAATAACAGTAACTATAACCAGGATACCAATATGATCATATCTTTCAATCCCGCAATTTTTAAAACTCAAGATGATGATATACAGTCTATTTTAGCTGATATCCTTGTTGAGCTTCTTAAAGATAACCATTTTATAGATCCTAGCAGTATTGCAAACATTTTTTTTGATAATGACAATAAATATATTTTTAATCAAAATAAAATTGCTCAATCTCATTTGTCAGACGCTAAAAGGCAAAATTTAAAAGATTATATTGAGAAGAAAATACATCAAAATCTTACTAAATTGTATAGAAATCATCTTACTCATTTACCTATTGGAAATAATTCTGGAGAAATACACCCCCAGGATGCTTATAAAATTCTGACAGAGCGTTCTAAAATTATTGTAGAAAATGGAATTAATGATTGGAAATTTGTTTGGGGTATCTGCCAAAAATATAGTAATAGTAAAATAAAGAGAAAATCTATTTATAAATTACTAAATAAAGCAATTAGTCAGGAAATGATAGAACCTGATCATGCTGGTGGCATTGGAGATGTTCTCAAAATTACAGAACGTTGGATAAATGCTGATCGCTATCATAATATTTATCAGTATAAATTAATGGCTATTTTTGATAGTGATAGGGAAATTAGAAATGGTTTTAAAACACCTCATATAGATAAAATTGGTTTTTTTAAAAAAAGAGAAATTAAAAATATCCAAGAGAGTGACTATGAATATGAACCTAATGACCTAATTATATGGCATATTCTATACAAGAGAAAAATAGAAAATTATATTCCTTTAGATATACTGTTTGAAAAAGCTCCACTAATTACTCAAGCACAGAAAAGTGATTTACTTAGTAAAAGTGAAAGTGATTTAGATTTTATAGACTATAATAAGGATAATATAGGTCAAATAGATATCAAAGAAGAATTTCCAAAAATGTTTCTGGATAATTTTTCTTACCGACTACTTGAACAAAGATGCGAACATCACAAAGTGAGAATTGAATTACCTGATGGAACAATAGAGGAAATTTCTGAAATAGAACAAATTTTACTAAAAATAGCGAAAATAATATGAATGATAACATAAGCATCAAGCCTGATACTATATTTCTTGAAGACTTATTAAATGATATAGCTAATGGGGTATACAAAATACCGGAATTTCAAAGAGAATTTGTTTGGGAAAATTCTCAAAAAATTGAATTGTTTGATAGTATTTTGAAAGGCTATCCCATAGGTAGTTTATTATTTTGGGAAACTAAAGGATATAAAACTAAAGATAAAATAGGTCCATATACTATAAAAAAAGAAAGTAGTGATACTAGATATGTTTTGGATGGATTTCAAAGAATATCGACTTTATTTGGTTCATTGATGAACCCTAAAGAATCTATCCAAGTAGATAGAGATGAATTAAACGATTATTTAATTTACTTTGATATTAGGGAAAATAATTTTAGCTATATAAGAAGAAATAAAAAAAGTAATAACACTTTTTCAATTCCTATTTATGAAATTTACGATAATCGTGAATTATTTAATTTTATACGCAAATTAGATCGTGAATTAGATAAAATAGATATTACAGAATTTGAGAAAAATCAATACATTGATAATGCCAGAAATTTACATAATATTTTACATAAATATAGATTACCTTATGTAAATATAAAAGGAGGAGATATAAAAAGTGCTGTAGAAATTTTCTCGCGAATTAACTCAACAGGAACAAAAATTTCTAAAGATTTTATGCTTTCCGCACTTAGCTACAATAAAGAAACGGGATTTGTACTTAGTGACTCAATTACTGAGTTTGTAAACAGCTTGAATATTTATAATTTTGAAGATTTAAAAAGAGATATAATTTTAAACTGTATTGCTAATAATGTTAACAATGTACCTGGTAAGATTTATTTTGATGTGAGGATAGAAGAATTAATTAATAAATCTGATTTAGAATTATGTACTAATCATGCTTACCGATATATTCAAAAATCAGTAGAGTTTTTGTATAAAAAATTTGTACTAGATGTACGCCTGCTACCCTATCCGTCTCAATTAATTTTCATATCTGAATATTTTAGATTAAACTCAGCACCTACAGATGAAGAATATCAAAAATTAGAGAATTGGTTTTGGATAACTACATACTCTAATTATTTTACAAGATATTCTTTATTAAGTCAACAAAGAAATGCTTATCAAGTATTTTGTCAATTTGCAAAGGGAGAACACGATGATGGAATTTATAGAGTTAATGATGATATTGAATTTACTACAGCTAAGTATCCAAGTAAATTAAATTTTACAGGAGTTAGACCTAAAGCATTACAATTATTTTATTTAAAATCAATTCTTGGTAATAGTGAACCTCAAGATATGGAAGGAATAAAGGAAATTTTTATTTCTTCTAAAAAGGATAGAACTCCAGGTAATATAATTTTGAGATTATCTTCTGAATTTGATCTATCACCTGAGAAAAAAACATTAGCTAACTTTATTAACACTTCTCAACCTGATGTTTTAGAAAAGCATTTTATAACAGAAGAAATGGTTACTTTATATAAACAGGGGAAAATAGATGATTTTGTTTCTCAAAGAGATGAGTATTTAAAATCTAAAGAAAGTAAATTTGTTGAAAGTTTTAATATTCAATATGTAGATTAAATTCTGAGAAATATCTGGTAATTTTACCTATTTCCTGTTCCTTATTCCCCAAGCCCTATTCCCAAATCCCCCAAATAGTGTATAATTCTTACCTCAATAGGTTCAAAATCAGATATTATGACTATGCTTCCTAATTTGCAACGTGCATTTGCTAACCGCAGTGTTTTAAAAGTAATTAGCGGTTTAAATAATTTTAACGCTGAAAGTGTTGCTGCTACTGTGAAAGCGGCTGATCTGGGTGGTGCGACTTTTGTTGATATCGCTGCTGATGCGGCTTTGGTACATTTAGCTAAAAGCTTGACTAAATTACCTGTTTGTGTTTCCGCTGTTGAACCAGAAAAATTTGTAGAAGCTGTTGCTGCTGGTGCTGATTTAATTGAAATCGGTAATTTTGATTCTTTTTACGCTCAAGGTCGCAGATTTGAAGCAGATGAAGTTTTGGCGTTAACTCACCAAACTCGCGCTTTGTTACCAAACATCACTTTATCTGTGACTGTTCCCCATATCCTGACTTTGGATCAGCAAGTACAATTAGCTGAAGATTTGGTAAAAGCTGGTGCTGATATCATCCAAACTGAAGGCGGTACTAGCAGTCAACCCGTTCACCCCGGTACTTTGGGTTTGATTGAAAAAGCTGCTCCCACTTTAGCGGCTGCTTATGAAATTTCCCGCGCTGTTTCTGTACCTGTTTTGTGTGCTTCTGGTATTTCTAATGTGACTGCACCTCTGGCTGTTGCTGCTGGTGCGGCTGGTGTGGGTGTGGGTTCTGCTATTAACCAACTCAATAGCGAAATTGCCATGATCGCTGCTGTGCGTGGTTTAGTAGAAGCTTTAACAACTGTGAGCGATCGCACTTTTGCATAAAAGGCAGGTGACAGGTGACAGGTGACAGATAAAAATTTTGTTCTCTCCTGCTTCCTGTTACCTTGAACAAACTCCTGGATACAAAAAACGCAGATGAACGCAGATAGACGCAGATGGTTATAAATATTTTTTTGTCAAGAGTTTATTTGTACTATTCGGTTTTTCAGATAAGTTTACCCCTAAAATTGGTGCAAGTAACATCTATTTTTTCTCAGTGTTTTTTGATGTTGATTTAAGTATAGATTTTGCAAATATTTGTATATCAAGGGTTAAAAGATGGCAATTTTTGATATTTAGAAAATTTGACATACTTACCCTGATTTTGAAATTTGGAAAAATTATAGCAAATGCCGGAAACTATTGCAATACCGTAGAGAAATAAAAATAATTCTCAATAATGTGTTAAGAAATGTTAAGCTAAAATGGTTGTAATATTTGAATATGTAAACAGCTACTACTTTAAGATAAGTTAGAGTTATAAAAATATGAGTTTCTGAGTGGCGGTAAAATATGTTTATTCGCTTTTTTTATTGTTAAGGCGCATTTTTTTATTTCACGCAGAGACGCAGAGGCGCAGAGAGGAATTAAAATTAGAATTTGAGTTGGGGAGAAGTTTCTCACCCCTCCCTCTTAACTGTCACCTGTCACCTCTTCTAACTTAAACAGTCTTTTAAGGCATAAATGACTTTATCTTGCTGTTCCTGGGTGAGTTCTGGGAACATGGGTAAAGATATCACTTCATGACAAGCTTGTTCTGATACTGGTAATTGTCCTGGTTGATAGCCTAAATTTTCATAAACTGGTTGTAGGTGTAAAGGACGGGGATAGTAAAGCATGGTGCTGACTTCTTGATCTTGCAGTTGTGTCCGCACCCAGTCCCGATATTTGGAACTTGCTCCGTTTCTTTCTTGGCTGGAAACGCGGATGGTATATTGATTCCAAACTGCTTCTCCTCCTAATAATTCTTGGGGGGGAGTAATGCCAGGAATTTGACTGAGGTATTGATAATAATATGTTGCTATTTTTTGTCTGTATTTGTTCCAGGTGTCTAAATAGCGGAGTTTAATTTGGAGGATGACTGCTTGAATGGCATCTAAACGACTGTTAACTCCGATTTCTTCATGAATGTATCGGACTTTGCTACCGTGTTCTCGTAATATCCGCAGTTTAGCAGCGATCGCACTATCGTTAGTTGTAATTGCACCCCCATCACCGCAACCTCCAAGGTTTTTGGTGGGGTAAAAGCTAAAACAACCAATATGACCAATACTACCGACTTTTTGATTTTCCCAACTTGCACCGGTGGCTTGAGCGCAATCTTCAATTACTGCTAAATTATGAGAGTTTGCGATCGCCATTAATGCTGTCATATCGACAGGTAAACCAAAGAGGTGAACGGGGATAATAGCTTTGGTTTTCGGTGTAATTGCTGCGGCTATTTGGGTGACATCTAAATTAAAGGTAGTGGCATCAATATCTACAAAAACAGGTGTTGCACCGACAGCAGTTATGACTTCAGTGGTAGCAAAAAAGCTAAAAGGTGTGGTAATAACTTCATCACCTGCACCAATTTCTAAAGCACGTAAAGCCAGATATAAAGCGTCAGTACCGGAATTACAGGCTACACATTCCGTCACACCATGATAAGCTGCAAACTGTTGTTCAAAACCTTCTACCGCAGGACCACCAATATAACGGCCAGAACTGAGAACTTCTAAAACAGCATGACTGACTTCGGCTTCAATAGCGGCATATTGCTGTTTTATATCAAATGCAGGAACGGAATTTACACTTTGGATCATAGTTGTTATTTTATCAAGAGATTCAAAAGATACACTTTTAACGGTGATATAGCAGTATACAGGGTAGTTATGACATTAATTTACGACATTAATTGATCATAAAACTAGGACTAAAATAGGTTGTACTTCTGCCTCCTGCCTGTAGACTATCTCAGGAAATAAAGAAACCATGCCGGATTTGATTAAATTGGATATTGTAGATTTAGTGTTAGCTGTGGGTTTAATGGCGATCGCTATTGGTTTATCTGTCTGGGAAAAATTAGGACTAGAGTTAAACCTAGCATTAGCCACCGGTAGAACCATCCTCCAACTTATAGTATTAGGATACGTTTTAGACTTCATTTTTGCTGTTGACAATGTTTGGGCTGTTGTGGGAATTTTCACAATCATTCTCACAATTACGGCGATTGTCGCACGAAACCGCATCAGTCAAAAAATTCCTTTGCTACTGCCTTTAGTTTGGGTAGTGATTTTTGCTAGTACGTCATTCACCTTACTTTACACCAATTTTTTGATTATCCAACCTGACAGATGGTATGAACCCCGTTATTTAATTCCTTTGGGTGGTATATTGATCGGTAACGCTATGAATGCCGCAGCAGTAGCCGGAGAAAGGCTAGTTAGCACTATTAATCAATTTCCTACAGAAATAGAAACACACCTCAGTTTAGGTGCAACACCCCAGCAAGCTATTAGTCACTATCGCAAGGATGCAATTAAAGCTGCATTGGTTCCTACTTTAAATCAAATGATGTTAATTGGCATGGTGACAATACCCACTTTTACCAGTGGACAATTATTAGCTGGAGTATCTGCATTAGAAGCGGTTTCTTATGAAATTTTAATTATTTTTATGGTTGCTGTTGTTAATTTGTTGACGACTATTTTTGTCACTAAAGGTTTATGTCGGCAGTTTTTTAATGATGCGATGCAGTTGGTGAGGTGATTAATTGACAATTGACAATTGACAGTTGACAATTATTTTAAGCTTAACTGTAAAAAACTAGGTAAAGCATCAGGTAATTTTTTACTGATATTTCTTTCACACTCTATTAAAACTTGCTCTGATATCACTAATTGAAATAAACCTATCTCTGCCATTGTTAATACACCACGACTAGCTCCTGTCCGCGAAGCAGAACCAGCAATGAGAATACTAGAATCAGCAAATACTTTACGCATTAATTTTTATGAATATCCAGACTTGATGATTATTTAAATGAATAAAACCGTATTATTGTTTTACTGAAAACAGTTATTCCTCCCGAAAAAGTTCTAATTGTGTTTGTTTCACTTCCTTTTGTTTTTCCGCAGATTTCAAAACTTCTAAACTTAATCTCATATCTAATCTTTTTTGTGATTCAATGATTTCTTGTACTGTCACAATCTGAATTTTATCTACAGGTTGACTCATATACCGACTTTGATATATTCCTGCTTCTTTTGCAGTTTTGATCATGTCTTTTGTCGGTGGTTTTAAGGTAATTCAAATCCCTAATGCTGCACTTTCTAGGGTTATTGTTCCCTGTAAATCTCTAATATCTCCAGATTTGACATTACCGGATTTTACTTGTAAAATTATCTTTTCTGGTTCGTTTTTGTCTCCTGTAAAATACGCTATTCCATCAATTCCTTTATCTGCTCCTTTTTTTTGATTAATGGTAGCACGATTATTAGTATAGGTTAAAATTGCCCAGTTCTCAAATTCTTTACGAGTGCGATCTTCTTTTTTTAATGCTAATGCTTCCGCAGATTTCATATCTTTGGGAATACCACTCATATTAATATTGTCTAATACTTGTTTTCCATAAGAGTCTTCTAATCTTTTGAGAATTAAACTAATACTTTGATAGGTAATATCAATTCTTATCCATTGACGATTTAATCTTTGTGATATAATTATCACCATAAAATAACTGATTGACCATAATTAATAATCTCAAAATTCAAATGTTTTAGCTATAAATAATATTTTACAATATGTCTAATTTAATGCTATAGAATTGTATAAAATTTTAATATTTTCCTGGTTGATGAGTTTAATAAATAAGTCAAAATCAAATTAAAATTGATAGATACCGGACTTCTTAAAGAAGTCGGGTATCTGGGTAAATGATATTAAATGATATTTACTTTTTAGGCCACCGCCAATTATACCGATTCCATTCATAAACACCGGGTATTTCATATTCACTACCATTAAAAAACCGAATTTGACAAATACTAAAACTGTCATTACTATTAACAACTTCATCAATTTTAATCACCATACAGGGAAACCATTCTTTTTGAGATAAATCATCTTCTGGTATCCATTCCCATAGTGCATTAGAAACTTCAATGCGATCGCCTATTTTCAGTTTTAATGCTTCTTCCAAATAAGCATACTTATCAAAATGATATGCTTGCACCCGATTTAACCACTGTAAACCATAACGTTGGCGAATAAACTGGACTTTTCCCGAATCTTGTGCTAAAAGCCAATCATTAAGTAATTGTACTTTCCAAGTGCGGTTTTGTGCTTCCTCTGCTTTGACAAACTCTAAAAACGCTTCTAACTCCTCTGGGGTGAGTTCATCCAAAGGGTTGTTAGTATCTGATAGCTTAGAAGTTAAGCTTCTCTGAATCTGTTCGACTACTTGCAGCAATATTTGTTTCTGCATATCAGTGAGAGGACAGTCAGCAGCATCACAACGACTAAATGCTGTTTGCAAGACTGCTTCAATCTCATCTGGATTCATAAGCTGGTGCAAAGAATGGTCTATTGATACAATTATTGCAAAATTAAATTCCACTCTCTCATTAAAAAATAGGGAATTTTCGGTAATTGGAAAATAAAAATTTTGTATACTTTTTGTAAATTTACTTTGTGTTTTATGCGATCGCACTCACTCAAGCTATCACTCAAGCTAATATTAATCTCTTGTTTATTAGTTTTCTGCTCTTGGGTTTTTACCTTACCTGCCCAAGCTTTAACACAAATTAAACTATCTGACTTATCATACCAAGATTGTCCACCAGAATTAGCGCAAGGTGCTGTTGTTAGCAATGGTTCAGGGTCTGCTAATTGCTTTATTGTCACTGGTAAAGCTGAAAACAGCACTTATAAAACAGTCTATGACGCAGATATCTACGGACGCATCTATGATGCTAACAATAACCCCATACTCCAAAACCGCACCCGTCTAGGTTCTATTCCTGAAGTACCACCAGGTGTTAGTAATTTTGAGTTAAGAATTTCTGTACCTGCAAACCAACCAACTCCATTACAACTCAAGCAATTTAAAGCATCTGGTTTTAGCGGTAAAGTGCGAAGATAAGAGGCAGGAGTCAGGAGTTATTGATTTTGGATTTTGGATTTTGGATTTTGGATTTTGGATTGTTTTTGTTAACTCCAATCTAAAATCTAAAATCTAAAATCTAAAATTTTCCTCCCTATTCCCTGCCTCCACGAAAAGACTTTTTCAGCAAATCCTATATTTTTACAATACATTCCCGGCTGATATCAGACCGGGTAATTACCGAAATGAGCAGAAATGATTTAAAATCCCTGGACTAAAGGAACAAGACCAGATATTAAACTACTAGCAACATTGAGTGCAAGGAAAGCTAGGATAGGCGAAAAATCCATACCACCCAATGGGGGGATAATTGAACGAAATAGATTAAGATAGGGGTCACTAATCTGGCTCAAGGCTGCAAATGGTTGGTTATACCAGTTGACTTGGGGAAACCAGGTTAATAAAACCCGAATGATTAGCAAAGAGCTATAGATAGTGATGAAAGTATTGAGAGTGTTAATCAGTAAATACATAGATGGGTTATTTTTGTGGTAAAAACCAAACGCTGTCTTATTTCTTGATTGTAATGGAGCTAATGTCATAGCGTCTGCAAATCACAGCGACATCTACCAAAATAGGTTTTTTGCTATGATATAGCCGTTGTTTAAGAGTCTTGGGACATAGAGCGTTCAGCGGTTGGAGATGAACTACCATTAACATTGCTCAACTGATTTCGCACATCATCAATTGTGGCATTGAGTTGAGCGATTTTATCTTCTAGCGATCGCCTTGCTGTTTCCATTTCCCAATCTTCACCACCAGCGGATCTCATCTGCCGTCTTCTTCTAGCTGGAACTTTACCCGCTGTCACAGAACCATTGTTAATTTCTATCTCTTCCTCTTCCACTGTATCCCGTCGAGATGCCAGCACAGCACCTAAAACGCCGCCAACTACACCGCCAACAATAGTTCCTAGTAAAAAACCACTGGCAAAACCATCTTTTTGACTCATATTTTCACCGCCTTGAACAAAGAAACCACAAGCAGCCAATTTTCAGCAATTTTATTAATTATCGAAACAATTGGGTCTAAAACCCCGCTTTTTCAGGTACAAAGTTTTTGCAGTGGGTGATTAATACCCATAACAAACACGGACTTCTGCCTTCTGCCTCCTGCCTTCGTCAAGTCCCAAAGATGCGATCGCCTGCATCTCCTAATCCCGGTACAATAAATCCCTGATCGTTAACCGTTTCATCAATGATGGCACTATAAACTGTTAAACCAGGATAAGCAGCACTCAATTTTTGCAAAGCTGGTGGTGCAGCTACCACACAAACAATCCGCGTTAACGCCGGATCAACACCCCTTTGTGTCAATTCTGCCATTGCTGTCATTATAGATCCTCCTGTTGCTAACATGGGATCGGTAATTAACACCCTGGTTTCTGGATCGAATTTCTCTGGTAGTTTATTCAAATAACAAGAGGGTTCTAAGGTTTCCTCATTTCGCACTAAACCCAAATGGTAAACTTTTGCTAAAGGTAATACTGTTTGCGCTCCCTCTAATAAGCCTAACCCAGCCCGGAGAATCGGTACAACTGCCACTGGTACTTGTGGATCAATAAATGTTGCTGCACAAGGCGCTAAGGGAGTATTAACTACCGTGTCTTGCGTTGGCAACCACTCTCTCGCTGCTTCATAAGTTAGCCATCTGCCTAACTCAGTGATGGCGGAGCGAAACAAAACCGAAGGCGTAGCAGCATCACGAGCTACCGCCAGCCAGTGTTTGATCAGGGGATGGGGTGGGACATAAACTAGCAATTGTTGTGTCATAGTTCAAAAAGCAGCCTGTCACTATCAAGGAACTGAACCACCATCATACTCTTTCCCGCCTGTGCATTGGTTAGATAGGCTCATTTATGGCTGTGGAAAATCTATGTATTTCCGGCATTTGTGCGATCTCCTTCAAATTATTGCCAAAAATTTTCATTAGTAGTTGACAGATATTCTCAATCAAGGATATATTATTTATAGTGTTCTCCTCTCTTTAAAGGATCGGCAAACGGGATTGGCCAGTAATAGCGGCTTGTCCCTCTTTTTTTCAGCTATCAGCAGTCAGCTATCAGCTTTCAGACAAATTAACAGATTCTAAGATTTACAAATTAAGAATTATAATTCATAATAAATTACCAATTACCAATTACCAATTACCAATTACCAATTACCAATTACCAATTACCAATTACCAATTAATTATGTTTGATGTGATTATTATCGGTGCTGGTATTGGGGGTTTAGTCACAGCCACCCAGTTAGCAGCTAAAGGTGCGAAAGTCCTGGTTTTAGAACGTTATTTAATTCCCGGTGGAAGTGCAGGTTATTTTCAACATCAAGGATATACTTTTGATGTTGGTGCTTCCATGATTTTTGGTTTTGGCAAAAAAGGAACAACCAACTTACTCACCCGTGCTTTAGATGCAGTCAATGTTCACTTAGAAACCATCCCTGATCCTGTTCAAATTCATTATCATTTACCTGATAATTTAGATATTAAAGTTGATCAAAATTACGAGAAATTTTTACAAAATTTAATTGCCTATTTTCCCCATGAAGAAAAAGGGATTCGCCAATTTTATAACGAATGTCAAAAAATATTTAATTGCCTAAATAGCATAGAATTGTTATCATTAGAAGAAATTGGTTATGTAATGCGAGTATTCTGGCAAAACCCCTTAGCTTGCTTAGGTTTAGCCCAATACTTACCGCAAAATGTCGGCGATATTGCCCGCAAATATATTAAAGATCCGTTATTATTAAAATTCATTGATATTGAATGTTATTGTTGGTCTGTAGTTCCTGCTAATATGACACCAATGATTAATGCAGGAATGGTATTTTCTGATCGTCATTATGGGGGAGTTAACTACCCTAAAGGTGGAGTGGGAAAAATTGCCCAAAAATTAGCAGAAGGTTTAGAAAAATGTGGTGGTAAAATTGAATATCAAGCCAGGGTGACAAAAATTCTCACTAAACAGGGTAAAGCTATTGGTGTACAATTAGCAACTGGTGAAGTTTATCATGCCAAGAAAATTGTATCTAATGCTACGCGCTGGGACACTTTTGAAAAATTACTACCAAAAGAACAAATACCACCTAATGAGAAAAATTGGCAGCAGAGATATCAAAAATCACCCAGTTTTTTAAGTTTGCATTTAGGGGTAGAAGCATCTGTATTATCTCAAGGTACAGAATGTCATCATATTATTTTAGAAGACTGGGAAAAAATGGAATCAGCAGCAGGGACGCTGTTTGTATCTATTCCTACATTACTAGATCCGAGTTTAGCCCCTACAGGATACCACATTATTCATGCTTTTACACCGGATTGGATTGATAATTGGCGGGGACTTTCTCCCAGTGAATATGCAGAAAAGAAAGAACAAGCAGCAGGGGAAATTATTGAAAGATTAGAGCGAATTTTCCCCGGTTTAGATGCGGGTATGGACTATATGGAAGTGGGAACACCCCTAACCCATCGGCGGTTTTTAAGCCGGGTTGATGGAACTTATGGACCAATACCCAGACGTAAGTTATGGGGTTTGTTGGGTATGCCTTTTAATCGTACCACCATACCTAATCTTTATTGTGTGGGTGATAGCACGTTTCCGGGTCAGGGTTTAAATGCTGTGGCGTTTTCTGGGTTTGCTTGCGCTCATCGTATTGCTGTAGATTTTGGAATATGACGAACCGCAGAGGCGCAGAGATCGCAGAGGTAAGATTTTTCAAGTTTACGGGTTTTATTCATCAAGATATTTTTGGATTTTTTAACCCTGTTCAGGAAACTCTAGTTACTTTCTTCTTCCTTGTTCTGTTAATAATAAATCCATCCATTCTCTATCTTCTTCAGATAAATCTGGAACGGGAGGAATATTATAATCTAAGGTTAAATCAAATCTTGCTTTTTCATATATTGCTAATAACAAAGTTTGGAGATTAACTTCTATTTCTGGTTCTGATTTTTGCAGAGGAATAGTAAAATTGGGAATGGTTTCTCTAACACTAAAAGGAAATAATTGAGCAGATGGTAAGCGGTGAGACCTAACAACTAAAATCCGATAATCTGTATCAGGAATATGGGTAATCATCGGCATTTTTTCACCAGTTCTGATTAAGTCAATTTCTACTAAATTAGTATCACTTTCAAATATTTTATCTCGTTTATCTAAATAAGACTTTCTTCCTTCTTTACTTTTTTTGTTTGTAGGAGAAAGCAGTTCAATTACAGTTACTACTTTACCTGTAGAAACTTCTCTAATTTCTAAATATCCTTCTTTGATTTCTAAAGGTGATGGTAATGTAACAGTAACAGATTTATTCTCTATTGTTGTTGCTAAAGTTGTGTTTGTAGTATTATCTGGTTTTTGATCTTGCTGTTTGACTGATAAAATAGAAACATCGGGAATACCAATTAAGAGAGAATCTTCACTATCAGTCCGATACGTGCGTTTTTCTATAGCTACACGATATTTTTGACTGAGGTGAGTTTCTATATTGTCTGCTATAGCTGTAATTAATCTATGATGTACCTCTGACCATAAATCAGGATTTTCTAAATAGGGATTCATCCCTGGAAATGGTGAAGTCATACATTTATCCTATAAAATTATTAGAGTTACTGTTTTATTATAGCATTTCTATGAAAGTAAGTATTATTATACAGCAGCTTGCATATCAATAAAGTACAGAATCTAAATTGAAACCTATACACACAGCTAGTTTTACTCCTGACTCCTGCTGTATATTGTAGGGTGTGTTAGGCACAGCGTAACGCACCCTAATGGAGTTTTATATTTAAACTAATTTGACTTTATTTGCTGCTATCTTCGCTTTTTCCCTCGCTGATTTTTCATCATTACTTTTTGCTAATGCTACTCCCATTCTTCTATAAGGATGTGCGGTTGGTTTACCAAATAATTTAATATCAACGTCTGTTTCTGCTAACGCATCAGCAACACCAGTAAATGCAATAGAATCTGATTTTTCAGAGGCTAAAATTACTGCACTTGCAGAATATCCTAATTGTTGAATGTTGGGAATAGGTAAACCTAAAATTGCTCGCAGATGTAATTCAAATTCATTCAAATTCTGAGAAATTAATGTCACCATTCCCGTATCATGGGGACGGGGTGAAAGTTCAGAAAAAATCACTTCATCTTTGGTGATGAAAAATTCAACACCAAAAATTCCTGCACCTCCTAAAGCATCAGTTACTTTTTTCGCTATTTCTTGAGCAGCTAATATTTTATCATCAGAAATACCCGCAGGTTGCCAAGATTCTTGATAATCTCCTCTTTCTTGTCTGTGGCCAATAGGAGGACAGAAAATAGTTTCTGCATCCCATTGTTTAATGGTAAGTAAAGTAATTTCAATTTCAAAATTGATAAATTCTTCAACTATGACTTTTTGACTGTCACCTCTAGAATTTTCAATTGCATAATTCCAAGCTTTTTCTACTTCTGTTCTATCATTAACTACAGATTGACCTTTTCCAGATGATGACATTACAGGTTTCACAACATTAGGAAAACCGATTTCTTCAGAAATAGCAATCAATTCTTCTAAGCTGACTGCATAACCATATTTAGCGGTTCTAATTCCTAATTCTTTATGTGCTAATTCTCGGATTCTATCACGGTTCATTGTGTAATTAGTTGCTGCTGCGGTGGGAATAACTGTAATTCCGCGTTGTTCAAATTCCTGTAGTTTTTCAGTTCTAATGGCTTCGATTTCTGGGATAATAAAATCTGGTTTGTGTTTACTAACTACCGCTTCTAAATCTTCTGCACTGAGCATAGAAATTACTTCTGAACAGTCAGCAACTTGCATTGCGGGAGCGTTTGCATAACGATCAACTGCGATGACATAATTACCTAAGCGTTGTGCAGCAATGACAAATTCTTTTCCTAGTTCTCCTGAACCGAGTAACATGAGTTTTTGGGGTAGTTGCAGTGATTTTTTCATGAGTTAAACTTGGTCGGTTTTGATATTTTGATCTTTTAAGATAATAAACTATTTAGATACACAATTTTTGAGAGGGGATTTGAATTTTTTAAATTGTCTGAATCAGGATTTACAGGATTTGAGGATTTACAGGATGTTATTGATAAATTGATGGTTTGATTTTATGTCTTTATTTTGTCTGAATCAGGATTTACAGGATTTGAGGATTTACAGGATATTATTGATAAATTGATGGTTTGATTTTATGTCTTTATTTTGTCTGAATCAGGATGTCCAGGATTTGAGGATTTACAGGATATTATTGATAAATTGATGGTTTGATTTTATGTCTTGATTTTGTCTGAATCAGGATGTCCAGGATGTGAGGATTTACAGGATGTTTTTGATTGTTGATCGTGTTAATACTTATGGAGTGTGTTATGATCACGGACATAATCAATCATCACCCTATTTATGCTACAACCAGGAAAAGCATTAAAACAACGTCCCCAATATGTGATAGAAACAGAAATTGGTGTTGGGGGTTTTGGTGTTACTTATAAAGCTAAACATCAAGATTTGAATTTTCCCGTTGTTATTAAAACTCCTAATAGTCGGTTGTGTAGAGATGCTAATTATCCTAAATTTGTGGAAGGTTTTCGCAAGGAAGGAAGAAGATTAGCCGATATTACCCAATTTCATCATCCTAATATTGTCAGAATTATAGATTTTTTTGAAGAGGATAATTTACCTTGTTTAGTGATGGATTTTGTGAAGGGTGAAAATTTATATAATTTAGTACAAGAAAAAGGGATTTTATCAGAATCTATCGCTATTAATTATATTAAACAAATTGCTTACGCTTTATCTCTTTGTCATGAAAATGGCATTATTCACCGGGACGCACATCCTGGAAATATGATATTAAGAGAAAATAGCAATACTGTAGTTTTAATAGATTTTGGTTTAGCGGGAAATGTGAATAGTCAAAGTATTAACCAAGCTGCTAATTTAGCTTTTGCACCTTGGGAACAAATGTTAGAAACGGAAAAATCAGCAAGTATAGATGTTTATACTTTAGCTGCTTCTTTGTTTTATTTGGTGACTGGAGATACTCCCACACCTTGTTTAGCCAGGAAGATGTTAAATAATGATTTAATAGAACCAAAAAGGATAAATTCACGGATTAGTGATAGGTTAAATCAAGCAATTATTCAAGGTTTGGAATTAGAACCTAAAAACCGTCCGCAAAGTATGAAGGAATGGGTAGGTTTATTTCCTGGTTTAAGTAGTGGGAATAATGGTAATGAGGTAGAATTAAAATCAGATGTAGGGATGGATTATAGGAAACTGCGTGATTTACTCAAAGCTGGAAAATGGAAAGAAGCGGATGAGGAAACAGCAAGGGTAATGTTAGCAGTTGCAAAACGGGAAGAAAAAGGTTGGTTAGATATTTACAGCATTGATAATTTTCCCTGTACAGACCTGCGAACAATTGACCAATTGTGGGTAAAATACAGTGATGGTAGATTTGGGTTTTCTGTTCAGAAACGCATTTATCAGGGTTTAGGCGGAACGGGAGAATATAACGGAGATATCTGGCAAAAGTTCGGAGACAAGGTAGGATGGAGAAAAGGATTCCAGTGGTTGTACTACAAGTATGGTACTTTTGACAAAAAAGCACCCGAAGGCCACCTCCCGGTGAAGTGGAATTGGGGGGTGTTTGTGTGGCTGTTCTTCTCTCGCGTCGAGACTTGTAGATTGTAGTCTGTAAAGGTTACAAAAAATTATTAAGTCTGAATCAGGATAACCAGGATTAAAGGATGTACAGGATGGTAATTTTTAGATTGTTTGTTGCTGATGAAAGTTGTATTTGTCAGAATCAGGATAACCAGGATTAAAGGATTTACAGGATGTTATTTTGTAGTCAAAGATCCCCGACTTCTGAGATAATTTATCTGTGAAATGAGAAGATTAATCAAAACAGTCAGGGATCTAAATTTTACATTTGCCTTACTCAACTTATCCTGATTTAGACACAACTAAAAATATGATATAATATCAGAAATTATCTCTAAGCAAATTATCAAACATGAAGACCTTAGAACTACGTGAACAAATTGCAGAATATGTGGATCAACTTTCAGAAGAGAAACTATTAGTAGCAGTTGATTTTCTAGCATATTTAGCAAGTAAAGAAGATGACGCAACAGAAGAACTATTAAAAATTGCCGGATTTAAACAAGAATTTGCTAATGCCGTCAAAAATGTACAACAAGGAAAGGTAATTTCAGTTGACAAACTCCAGCGAAAATATTAATTACACTGTAGTTATTAGTATTGATGCACAGGAGTTTTTTGAATCTGCTTCTGGTGCTTTACAAAAAAAATTAGATCGGTGTTTTGAACAATTAAAAGTTGATCCTCGTAATTATCCAAATATCAAACCATTAAAGTTTTAGCAAACACTCCGCCGTAATTAGTAAATTTGGCGAACTTTTTGCCCGAACTGGTAAAATTGATCCTAAATTTCATCGTTATTTAATTGATGCAGAACAAATCCGTTTAAAGGGAGATTATGATCGTTCTGAACGTTTAAGTCCTGAAGATGCAAAATTACTAATTGAAAGATCGGAAGAGTTGTTAGAATTAGTAGACTATTTATAAATAGCAAAAATTACAGCATATTTCATATCCGTGAGGTACAAACTCAAATCATAAAACCCTTGTGGAACAGGCATCCTGCCTGTTAACCTTGTACCTCATTTACCTCGAAACTGCTGTAAATCAACATTCGTTAAAAAAATCAAAAATCATTGAACGCAGATGAACACAGATAAATAATGATAAAATATTTATCATCAACTAACCTAAAACGGACATGGTTCAAACCCCTATCAAACCCCTAACCCTTGAGGAATTTCTCAAATTACCAGAAACAAAACCAGCAAGTGAATTTATTAACGGTGAAATCATTCAAAAACCCATGCCTCAAGGAAAACATAGCACAGTTCAGCTTGACCTCGGTTCTAATATTAACCTAGCACTAAAACCCCAGCATATCGCCCGCGCATACTCTGAATTACGCTGTACCTTTGGTGGTAGATCCATTGTACCAGATATTGCCGTTTTCACTTGGGAACGCATTCCCCGCGATGAAAATGGTGAAGTTGCTAATACCTTTACTATCCCTCCTGACTGGACAATTGAAATACTTTCTCCTGAACAAAGTCAAACTAAAGTAGTTAGAAATATTCTTCATTGTCTTCAATATGGTACTCAAATGGGTTGGTTAATTGATCCTGAAGAAAAATTAATTTTTGTTTATTTTGCTGATCAACGTATTCTATTATTTGAATTAGAAACAGATAGCTTACCTGTTCCAGCTTTGGCAGAGTCATTTAATCTCACTGTAGGTCAACTTTTTAGTTGGTTAAATGAATAGAAGTTTAATATATTGTTGAGATGTGAAGATTTTTGTATTATAGGAAATAACGTATTTGGGAAAAATTCACTATGCCTAAAATTACCCTAGAAATATCAGAAGAACTATCTCAAAAAATAGCACAAATAGGAATAGATACCTTACCAGAACTCCTAGCTGTAAGTCTACAAAAACCATTAATACCAACACAAGTTTACCAATATATCCTTAATTTTATTGCCAGCAACCCTACTCCACAAGAAATTGCTGAATTTAAACCCACACCGCAAATGCAAGAAAGGTTACGTATTTTACTAACACGCAGTAAAGCAGGTGAAATTACACCTAGTGAGGTACAAGAGTTAGATGAATATGAACGCATTGAACACTTAATGGTGATGATTAAATCTGGTAATTTATATTATTTAAAGAGTTAAAGTGAGTAAATCATACATCTCGGCTACACTCCGCCGCTTAGTAGAAGAACGTGCAAATTATCAATGTGAGTATTAGTTAAATTGTTGCAAATGAATAGCGAAGAAAGATTATCTGAACGCAAAAAATTAAATTTATCATAGTAAGTATAAATAAAACAAAAACATGCAAAAACATCCTGTAAATCCTCAAATCCTGGACATCCTGATTCAGACAAATAAACAACTTATTTACCAATACAAAACCTACTAAAAATCCGATCTAAAACTGATTCCGTCACCTCCTCACCCGTAATTTCTCCTAACGCATAAATCGCACCTCTTAAATCAATAGTCCAAAAATCTAAAGGTAATTGATTTTTAATAGTTTCTTGCACCTGTGCTAAATCAATCTTCGCTTTTGTTAATGCTGCTGCTTGTCTTTGATTAATAGCTAAATCCATATTAGCAGCTTCCACATTTCCAGTTTCCACACTTTCCAAAATCGCAGCTTCCAAATCATCAATACCCTGATTTTTCGCAGCAGCAGTTTCAATTTTAGATTTTGGATTTTGGATTTTAGATTTCAGAGTTTCTTTTTCTGTTTCGGAAATGAGATCAATTTTATTAATTACTAATATTAAAGGACGGTGTTTTACCTGTTCATAAATTTCTTGATCTGCATCTGTCCAACCCACAGAACCATCAATAGTAAATAATACTAAATCAGCATTATTCGCAGCTTGACGCGATCGCTCTACCCCTATTTTCTCTACCTGATCTGCTGTTTCTCTAATACCCGCAGTATCCAAAACCTGTACAGGTATTCCCCCCACAACTAACTGAGATTCTACCACATCACGGGTTGTACCAGGTAAGTCCGTAACGATAGCGCGATCGCTCTGACTCCAAGCATTTAATAAACTCGATTTTCCCACATTAGGACGACCAACAATAGCAACTTTTAACCCAGTTCTTAACAATTCACCTTTATCTTTTGTGGCTAATAATTTATTAATTGCTAAACTAATTTGATCAATTTCATTAATGATTCTTTGTTCATCTAAAGGTGGTAAATCTTCCTCAAAATCAATCCTCGCTTCAATTTCTGCTAAAATATCTAAACAATTATTGCGTAAATTTCTAATCGGTTGCGCTAATTTTCCCCGTAAACCTGCTAAAGCTGTTTGTGCTGCTTGGGGAGATTTTGCACCAACTAAATCTGCAATACTTTCCGCTTGGGTTAAATCCAATCTACCATTTAAAAACGCTCTTAATGTAAATTCTCCTGGTTGCGCTAACCTTGCACCATTTTCTAAACATAGTTGCAATACTTGTTGCACGGCCATAATTCCCCCGTGACAATGGAACTCTACCACATCTTCACGGGTAAAAGAACGGGGAGCTTTCATGATCAATAATAAAGCTTCATCAATAATTTGCTTTGTTTGGGGTTGACGGATAAAACCATAAAGGATGCGGTGACTTTCCCACACCTGCTTTCCTGGTGCATAAAATAGAGTTTGGGCGATCGCCATTGCATGATCACCAGAAACCCGCACAATACCTACACTACCTTGTTGGGGGACAACAGCAGTAGCAATAGCAGCGATCGTTCCAGTATGAGTTAATAATTCAGACATAGGAATTTAGATAACAAGTGACAGGTCATAGGAAGAATAACTTCAACCATACAAACTTAATAGTAATATTTATCTAAAGGTTAATAACGCCGTACTTGAGAGAGGAATTTACTGTGGAGCAAACAATTAACTGTGCTGAAGCTTGCGTGAACGGTTGCATTTTAGGCGATAAATGTCCCAATATTGAGTTTAGAGAAGCAACTTCCAAATTTATTGAAGAGACTTCTTTAGATAAAATGCTAGAAATGGCAGAAGAAAGACTCCGCAAAAAAATGATGGAACCACCAAAATGGGTATTTCCAGAAGATCCTTAATTTCCTAGTTCTTGAAACTTCCTGGACAAGCAAATGCAATAACGAATTTCATACTATTAATAATCATCTATAGTGGCAGTATCTAATAACTATTGCCACTAATTATTAGTAAATTTTATTAGTAAATTTCTACATACCCAGTTGCTTCTATGTAAGGTGAACTATCACTAATTGCACCATTTTTAAACTAATTATCCCTAACCTAATTTACTTCTTTCTGAAGGTCAGGTACAAAATATCAAAAACCCCTCTTGATATCAAAAGAGAGGTTTTATGATATAATATTAGCCCTGGCATCGAGCTATTGTGACAGAGGGCAACCCCTCAACTATCGTCGCCGCAGCAGCGTTTCACCTCTGAGTTCGGGAAGGGATCAGTGTGGTTCCACCGCGCCATAGACACCAGGA
>NZ_JADEXH010000110.1:0-1246 GCF_015207205.1 Sphaerospermopsis sp. LEGE 08334
GCTAATAAAGAATGTCCTCCCAATTCAAAGAAGTTGTCATTTACACCAATGCGCTCAGTAGCTAGAACTTCACTCCAAATTTGCACCAACTGAGCTTCCAAAGGTGTACGAGGAGAAACAAAATTAGTTGCCAGACTTCTAGTAGCCGTATCCGGTGCTGGTAAAGCGCGTCTGTCTACCTTACCATTCGGTGTCAACGGCAGACTATTAAGCAAGACAAAAGCTTGCGGAACCATATAATTTGGTAGCTTTTCTTGGATAAAAGACCGCACCTGTGGCACTAGCTTCTGTACTAACTTGCCATATAGGGGATTATTCGTGTAATCAGTCCAAGATTGAGGAATAATACCGGAATTATCCCAAAAAGTCGCTTTTACTCCATTTTTGCGACAGAATACCACATCATAAGCCCCATCTTGACTACCACCCCACCAACTGGTGTAGACAGTGTAACCAAGTTGTTGCCCTAACTGATAAAACTCTTCTGGATTGATACCCAATTTTGGTTGTTGTGTCAGTAATTCCCGCAGTTGTCCTACTGTTTCCACAGATGGGGGATTTTCCCACCATTGCCAAATCTGTAGTGCTTGCTGTAACCTTTGATTAGGTACACCCCTAATTCCTAACAGTTCTGGCTGTTCCTGTTGTAGTTGATTTTCCACCTGGGCAAACGACAACTGATCTAGTTGCCAGTTTAACCAAGGAACTACATTTGCTGGGACATCAGCATTGATATGCAACGTGACATCATAGCGGAATTGAGTTAACTCGTTTTCGGCGTAACCCCGTTTAGGTTGAATCTCTACCCAAGTAATTTGGGGGAAACGTTGTTGAAGGGCGATGAAGAAACCAGGATTAATCAGTAATTCTTCTTCTGTGGATACACTCTGATTTACCTGCTGCTGCCATTGCTCAATTGTTCTGTCTTCAGCAGCTTGGGACAACTGCACAGCCGCATGGAATGGTTGCAACAGAGACAAGTTGCGGATATCACCCATAAAGATTTTACCTTGTTGGGCAATTGCCGTAATTGCTCCTTCGATCACCTGCAACAAATACTCCACACTGGGGAAATACTGCACTACCGAGTTAATCACTACAGTATCAAAGTTTCCTTGGGGAATATTTGTAAAGTTATCTGCCATTTGGTGCAGTAAGCGCACATTTTCTAACCCAGCAACCCTTTGACATATTTGCTCAACCTGCCGGATAGCCGCACTGGAATAATCACATCCCCAATACTCTT
>NZ_JADEXH010000111.1:0-1239 GCF_015207205.1 Sphaerospermopsis sp. LEGE 08334
TATTTGGTGAATCCTGATATCCGTTTTTCTTGGACTAGGATAACAGTGATTACTTCAAGTTAAAAACCTTGGCAAAAAAACAACTATGAATACTCATGATCTGATTGTCTTAGTAACCCTACTTAGCCCCGGCATTTTACTTTCAGTTGTGATTATGGCAACTTTCGCCGCCGGAGGATAGGTGACAGGGAACAGGTGACAGGTGACAGAGAAGAGGCAGGGGAAGGTAGGGGGAGAAAATTTTTACCAATGCCTAATGCCCAATGCCCCATGCCCCATTCCCTGTTCCCTATTCCCTTTTTTCCCAATGACTAATAACCAATAACCAATGACTAAGGAACGTGAAACATGAAGGTGGCATTTCTGGGAACTGGATTGATGGGACTACCGATGGCTCAAAGGTTATTAGCTGCCAATATAGAGCTAATTGCCTACAACCGCACCCCAGAAAAATTAGCACCATTACAAGCAGCAGGGGCAGCAATTGCCACAAAACCCCGTGAAGCAATTCGTTCTGCTGACTGTATAATTCTTATGCTATCTAACGCCGCAGCTATTTATCATGTGTTGCTCACAGATACTTCTTGGCATACTTTATCAGGACGCAGCATCATTCAAATGGGGACAACGACTCCCCAAGAAAGCCAAGAAATCAGAAATGCGGTAGTTGCGGCTGGTGGTGAATATATAGAAGCCCCTGTACTCGGTAGTATCCCAGAAGCGGAAACTGGCAAATTAATTGTCATGGTGGGTGGAGAAGAAGAACAATATCAACGCCATGTCAAATTATTGTCAAATTTTGGACCCGATCCTGTATACATAGGTCCTGTAGGATCAGCAGCATCCCTGACTTTAGCACTCAATCAACTCATTGCTTCCCTCACTACTAGCTTTGCCTTGAGTCTGGCTTTTGTCCAGTTGCAAGGCATTGATGTAGACTTATTTATGCGCGTCCTGCGGGACAGTAAACTTTATGCACCCACCTTTGATCAAAACCTGAAACGGATGTTAGATGGCAATTATACCAAGGCCAACTTACCCACCAAACAATTGATCAAAGAAATAGATTTATTTATCTCTGAAGCTAAATCCCTTGGTTTGAATCTCAGCAGTATTGAGGGTGTAAAACACATCTTACAGTCAGCAATGAAAATGTCCTATCCAGAAGATGACTATTCTTCTGTTTTCCCCGCTATCCGAGAATGGGGTGAGGCCAGCGGAGAGTAGGGGTCTGGGGTC